>JAOZPY010000569.1 GCA_029932495.1 Desulfobacterales bacterium | reverse complement strand
GCCGTGGCGGCAGAACGGATACGCGGCGAAATCCTTCCTGCAGGCTGATAGCCTCCTCGGGGCAGAAACGGGCGCAGACCCCACAGCCAAAACAGGAATTTTCATCGCGCTCGGCTTTTCCATCCTCATCGAGCCGGATCGCATCGGTGGGACAGCGCTCTACGCAGGTCCCGCAGCCGATACAGGTTTCTTTGTCAATTACCGACAGGTAATAGGTGGAGTTGATCAGGGGAAAAGCACCGTCGCGCCACAGGCGCAGCGTGTCGCAGCAGTCCTTGCAGCAGTTGCAGATGCTGGTTTCCGGACGGGTTTCTTTGGAGTTGGGATGAAAAGCCTTGTGCACCAGCCCAGCAGTTTCGGCCTCCTGCATGATCTTGCGGGCCTGCTCTTTGGTGATCATTTCGGCAAATCCATGGGCCACCGTGTGCCGGGCGGACTTGCCAAAAGTAAAACAGGTCTTCATCGGTGCGTGCAGCTGGCAGGGTTCTCCCAGGATGGATCGCCGCTGGCGGCAAAAGCAGTTTCCCACCGCAATGTCGTCAAATTTATCGATAATTTCATCCACCGTCTGGCTGGGCAAGATGGCTTCATCCGGCACGTCGATGCTTTTGTCAACCGGGATGACGCGAATGGTATGCCCCTCCTCGGTGCTGCGGATGGGCACGGTGCGGTCCACCGGCGGGGCCTTTTCAAACATCGGGACGAGGTGGTCATAATTTTGTTGGACCTGGTCTCTGAAATCATCCAGCAGTTTTTGAAATAAAAGACCCAGCTGGCGTTCATTTTCATCACCCTTGAGTTCCCCCATGAACTTGTATTCCATCAAGCCGACGTTCATCAAAGGAAGCAGGCGATAGACCATGATGCCGGCCGAGCTGGGCTGGTTGAAAATCATTCCCTTTTTGGCAAGACTGGTACCCAGTCTTTCAACCGCCTCCGGGGAGTAATCCCCGGCAGCCATTAGTTCCTCGACGGTCTGAGAGCCTTTATCGTGAAAGGCATAAATGAAATCAAGCTCCTCTTCATTGTCTCCCACGACATGTTTGAGGATGGATAGTATCGTGTCGTTAACGGGAAACGGAATCATTCCCTGACGGCAGACAACCTCCGCCGCACGCCTGTATTTTTCCTGCACTGCATCAATCGCCATAATTTGTGCCTTTCTGGTCGTCAATGGTTGGTTTTTTGCAGTCCAGCTTATATCCCATTGTGCATCTCGTTTCAATCCTAAAAAGGCACCAGCCTCATTTAAGGTTCGACAATTCCGACTTACCACTAAATATTTTAAAAAAAGCCTTGCTTTCTGTCGAAAGAGCAATTATATTGTAAATAATCAATAAAGTCTCGCCGCTTATTGGCGGGGCCGTTTCGTTCTGTAAGGAGTTTTCCATTTGTCAAAGTGGTAGCCTCCAACAGTTTGTAGCGTTGAGAATAATTATGAAAGGAGGATATTATTATGACGAATGGAACTGTTAAATGGTTTAATGACCGAAAAGGGTTCGGATTTATTGAGCAGGAAGACGGACCGGATGTGTTTGTGCATCATTCAGCGATCAACGCAAGCGGTTTTAAATCCCTCAATGAAGGCGATCGGGTTTCTTTTGATATCGAGCAAGGCCAAAAAGGTCCTGCCGCTGCCAATGTCACCGTGATCTAACCGAGCGTTAGCCAACAAAGCAAAGGGCACTTTTTCCCATGGGAAAGGGTGCCCTTTTTTATTGGTTTTGCCGGCCGGCTTTCGAATCGGCGACGATGGTGTTTGACGCTGGAAGGCAGATGATTTATAGTTGCTGCCCATGAGCGTGCGCGTGTCTGAGCAGGTTGAAGAACAATGAAAGAAGTCCCGGAGGAGATCATTGCCGGCCGACTGGCCGCGTTGAACCGGTCCCGGTTCAGGGCGAAATTCGCTTTGAGCGGCAAGGATCGCGACTATATCGCCGGCCGGGGGCTTGCCACCATCCGGCAACATGCCTTCGAGTTTGTCAGGGCCAGGGTGGCCCCGGCACAACCTGAAAATGACGGCCGGCAAACGCCCATGCGGGGGCATCCGGTGTTTATCGCCCAGCATGCCACCGCCACCTGCTGCCGGGGATGTATTCAAAAATGGCATCAATTCCCCCGGGGCAGGGCACTGGGTGAAAAGCAGCTGGAATTTATCGTGGCGCTGATCATGGGCTGGATCGTGCGCCAGCTCGACGAGAATTGACATCGGCGCAGTTTATGCCCATTTTTTAACATAATGAACCCAGTGCCGCCGGCGGGAGGAGATTGCCATGAAATATTATCGACTGTTTGGTTTTTTTTTGCTGTTTTTGATTTTCAGCACCCCTGTCGCGGGGTATGACCTCCAGCAGGGCATCCACGGGATGAAATGGGGCAGTTCCATTTCCGAGCACGACAATCTGGTCCGGGTGTACCAGAAGGGCCCGGCTGCCTACTACGCCAATGCCGACATGATCTACCAGGCGGGCCGGCAACCGGTTCCGGCCGTTTTTTACGGTTTTTACAGGGGGCAATTCTTTGCCGTTTTTATCAAACTGGGCTCGCCGAACCAGTTCGTTCAGCTAAAGCGCGATTTGACAATGAAATACGGAAAACC
>JAOZPY010000568.1 GCA_029932495.1 Desulfobacterales bacterium | reverse complement strand
TGACTTAATTTTATATAATTCAGTCAGTTTGTCAACCTTTTTTAAAATCCAGCCGAATTTTAAGGGTCCGAAACTTTAAATCAAGTATGGGAAACATGATGATGCTTTTTCTTGTAAAACGGTTTTAAATCTGCTTCAGCATGTTGTTTGTGGCGCAATTAGACCCTGAATCTTTGCCCGCTGGGATAGACTAAAGGCGCGAATCCAGGCATTGCTGAACCAGGGTTGTCAGATCTGTGACCGGCTTTTCGTTGAACCGTAAAACGCTGCCGGCATTCAAATGCAGCTGCCCGTAGGACCGGGCTTTTTCGTCTGAAGACTTTTCGAGCATGAAAAAAACAGCGCCGGGCGGCACGCCGGCGGGTTGGTTAAAAAGCGGCGGGCATCCCACGTCGCAGACGCCGGCCAGGATTTTTCCCGCATCTTGTCGGAATAGCTGGACCATGGCGGCCTGCAAAGCGGCCAGTCCCGTGGGATGCTGTTCGGCGATGGCAAATCCGGTGCCGGTCAGCCCGAAATAAATCGCGGCTTCCCCCAGAAAACTGTTGGCCGAGGTATAGGAAAACAGCGCCGGGCTGGCGTTGGCGCCGCCTTCCGGTATCACGGTCATGTAATAATCCACATCCGTGCCCAGGCAGCCGTAAACAGTGGAGACGATGATGCCGATATCGCGCTTTGCCTCCCATTGGTCCAGCCCGGCGTCACGCAGCGCAAGGGCAACCGCCGCCAGTCCCAACCGGGAGTAAGCATCCAGGCGTCTGAAATTTGGATAGGGCGCATCGGTGATATCCGCGGCCTTAATCTGCGGCAGCCGGCCGCCGGGCATGGAAAAATACGCATGATCCCGGCCGCATCCCATGCCCGCTGCGGTGATCCAGCCGATTCCGGTGATGTGAACATTCATTTTACAGGCTACTTTCCGATAACCAGGGCGGCGTTGACACCGCCGAACCCCGAATTGGTAGTTAACAGGCAATCCCCAAAAACCTTCTGGGGTTCGCAGCTCACCAGGTCTTCAGCGCCATTTTCAGGATGCAAAAATCCCACCGTGGGCGGAGCAATCCCGGTCGCCAGGGTTTTCACCCCCACGATGGCCTCCACGGCCCCGGCCACCCCCAAGGTGTGCCCGATGGCGCCTTTGACCGAATACACCGGAAGTTTGCGGCCGCCAAAAACCTGTCGAAAGGCGGTCAGCTCCATTAAATCGTTGTAAACCGTGCCGGTGCCATGGGCATTGACCGCCCCGATATCATCTGCTTTTTGACGGGCTGTTTTCAGCGCCTGGTTGATGGCCTGAACCAGCCCGTGGCCGCTTTTCGACGGGGCCGTGATATGGGTGGCATCGTTGGAGATCCCCCAGCCCCGGAGGGTGCCCAGGCAATTTCGATTCTCCCGCTGTGCCCGGGCGGCACTCATCAACAGCAGCCCGGCCGCCCCTTCGCCAAGGGACAATCCCTTGCGGTCACGGTCAAAAGGCCGGCAGGCAGACGGCGACAGTGCTTTTAAAGAGGAGAAGCCGGCAAATGCATACTCGGTGATCAATTCCGCACAGCAGATCAGCACCGCATCCGCCCGGCCGGCATCAATCAGGGCCGCCCCATGGGCCAGGGCAATGGTCGAAGAGGCGCAGGTGGCGCTGACGGTGATACCGCTGCCGGCCAGGCCCAGCTTCCGGCCGACAATATCGCACAGGGAAGAAAGCAAGACATCCTGAAAATCGGCCGGTTTTGCGCGACACGCCGCCTGAAGGTTATCGATGCCGGCCTTCAAAGTGGCGCTGATCAGAAAAGCATCGGAAGGGACCGGCCCCATGCCGGACAAAAGACGGCCCAGCAGTTCGTGCAGCATGGAACGGGTGCCGGAGGCGTTCAGATCATTGATCCCGGCAACCACCTTCGCATCATAACCGTCCACGGGAAAACGCGTGACCGGCCCGATACCGGTCCTGCCGGCCACAAGCCCCTGCCACAGCGCTTCCAGGTTGCTTCCCAGGGCCGTAACGGCTGCCATGTCCGTAATAACCACCTGCCTGGATTCATTGTTTACCGATTTATTCATCGTTGTTCTTGATGACCTCGCAAAAAGGGATCAATTGGCCGGCAAATGATATTTTATCACTGCACCGGGCCGTTGCGGGACTTCATACTAGAAAAAACGGCCGATGACCAGCTCCACGGCGTTCACCCCGCGGTTTTCACTTTTGAGCCCGGCATTGGAAATATGGGAAAGCCGCACGGCAGTAAAAAGCGGGGCCCCGGATTTGACCTTGATCTCGGTGCCCATGCCGATGCGGGGGTTAAAATTAAAGCGCGATCCCTGGCCTTTCACCTGAAAATCGGTATATATCACCCCGATGCCGCCTTCCAGGTAGGGGGCCAGCCGGCGGCTTGAAAGAAATTCCAGGTAATACAGGGCCATCATACCCACCGATGCCATGGCCCGCACCCGCGGCGACACCGTCATGCCGGCTGCGGCCTCCACCTTGAAACGCAGCGGCTCCGGGGCCCAGTGGTGCCAGACTTTATCATAATCCCACATGATAAAACCCATCAGCTGCCCATAGTAAATATCAGAAACCGGGTCAAATGTTTTGCCCCCAAC
>JAOZPY010000567.1 GCA_029932495.1 Desulfobacterales bacterium | reverse complement strand
TTCCCGATCATGGGCTTCGGCACGGGGTTTATGGCCCTGACGTTCTGGGTGATCGGCCGCAAAATCCGGCGCGTCGGCCGCCAGCACGGGCTGGTCACCCCACCGGAGCTGATCAGCGTATTGTATCAAAGCCGGCTGCTCTCATTTCTGGTGGCCCTGGTGATGATCGTTTTTACCATTCCCTACCTGGCACTGCAGCCCATGGCGGCCGGCTACGCCCTGGAAGCGCTTCTGGGAATGCCCTATTTTTACGGCTGCCTGCTGGTCACCGCAATCATTTTGCTCTACACCCTGCGGGGCGGACTGCGGGCCGTGGCCTGGACGGATCTGTTCCAGGGCCTGGTCATGTTTGTCCTGCTGGCGGCCGCCCTGGTAATCGTGGCCCGGCATCACGGCGGATTTGCATCCGCCAATCAAGCTGTTTTCAACGCCCAGCCCCAGTTGTTTTCCCGTCCCGGCGCCCTGGGCCGGTATTCACCGGGAATCTGGTTCAGCTTCATGGCGCTCTGGTTTTTCTGCGATCCCATGTTCCCCCAACTGTTTCAACGCTTTTTCGCCGCTAAAGATGACCGCAGCATCGCCCGCATCATGCTTTTTTATCCGCTGGTTTGCACCGTGGTCTTTTTCATGCCCATCGCCGTAGGGGTTCTGGGCCATCTTTCCTTTCCCGAACTGGTCGGAAAACAGGCCGACCGCATCCTGCCCCTGGTACTGACATCGATTGCCGGCGATCCCATGGCGGCCCTGGTCATGGCCGCCGGGCTGGCCGCACTCATGTCCACCATGGATTCCCAGCTGCTCACCTTAAGCTCCATTTTTACCCGCGACATCCTGCCGCTGGCTCACAGGGTAAAACATGAGACCAGCATCGCCGGTCGGGTTTTTGTTGTCCTGCTGAGCATCGCCGGCCTGGCCCTGGCCTGGCGACCGCCAGCCACCATTTTACAGATTGCCACCCAGACCTTCACCGGGCTGGCGGTGTTGTTTCCAACGGTTATTTTCGGGCTTTACTTTAAGCGCGTCTTTGCCCCGGCGGCCATCCTGTCCATCATCGCCGGCGAGAGCACCCTGGTCTGTTTTTACTTCAAGTGGGCTTCCAGTTCGATTTTCCTGCCGGTGATCTGGGTCATGGCGCTGACTTTTGGCGTCTATCTGGGCATCCATGGGCTGCTGCTGGTCAGGCAAAGGGCGTTTGTATTGCGGATGCCGGTCTGGCTGCTCGACGTCCATGGATGGCTGCTGCTGGCCATTTTTCTGCTGGCCATGGATTTCTGGGCCTGGAATCGGGTGCAACCGGCTTTTCTGGGACTCCCCCTATGGGTAGGATATTTTATCGTCCTGTCCGCGCTGCAGACTGCCGTGATGCTGCGCCTGGTGCGCAGACGGCCCACAGCCTAAACGCGTGACCTGGATGTCCAGCGAATCAGCAGCACAAGGGTAATGACCAGTAGCAGAGCAATAGCCCCCAGCGCAGTAAACACGGTCTCCACGCCTGCAGCAGCTTCGATGGTAGCCACCATTTTCACGGCCAGCGATCCCACGCCAAATGTCAGAACAAACTTGGTGCCGAAAGCTGAATGACGCAGCCGTTTGGGTGTATACCGGGCCACCAGGGTGTTTTCAATGGGCTGGATACCCAGCAGAAAAAAGAAGTATACGACCGCCAGCGCCACCAGAGGCAGGTCGCTGGCCAGTCCCATGCCAATGGCCGCTGGAATTGTAACCGCAACAAAAACAATGTAGCAAATGGCAGGCCGGTAGCGGTCCGCCACCCGACCGCCGGTATACTGGCCCAGCATCCCCACCAAGTAAATAAAGGCCGCCACGGAAGTCGCCACCAGATTCTTTGACAGGGTTCCGCCGGAAACTGCGGTCAGCCACTGAAAAATGAGGTGATTTTTCAATTCAAAGTAAGCCGGTAGGATAACCGTCGCCCCCCGGTAGGCAATCCCGCCCAGCATCATGGCCACCAGCAGAATCATAAATGCACCGAGCAGACCGTTTTTCTCCTCGGCGCCGGCGGTTGTTTCATGCCGCGAAAGGGGCAGCGAAAATACAAATATCAGCACCAGCCCGCAGATGTTCAACCCGCAAACCACCAGGTAGGCCGCCCGCACACCCCACAGCCAGTTGACCAATCCGGTCAGCAGCGGTGCGCTGGCCAGCCCCAGGTTGCCGAACATCCCGTTATAACCCATCCCCAGGCTGATGCGGGTCATTTCCTTTGAAATCAATCCCAACCCGGCCGGATGGTAGATCCCGGAAAACAGACCCAGCACGGCCAGGGCCAGGGTCAGTCCGACCGGCGAATCAATCCACACCGCCGCTGCCAGCCCGGCCAGGGCGGCCCCTGCATAAAACAGCACCATCAAGGCCCCGGCACCCCAGCGATCCGCCACCAACCCCCACGGCAGGGCTGTAATTCCAAACAGCAGGTACATCCAGAAGGAAAAACCGAGCACCGTTGCCATGTCCAGGTTGACCCGGGCGGCCAGAGGCAAAACAATGGCTGGAAAGACCAGCATGTTGAAATGGCTCATGAAATGGCCGAAACAGGTGTTGATCAGAATGCGCCGTTCCCGGGAATCAAATTTCGTCATGG
>JAOZPY010000566.1 GCA_029932495.1 Desulfobacterales bacterium | reverse complement strand
CCGCTTTGAGCGCAACGGCCAGCTCCACCGTTTCGACTTTGCGCAGCAGTTTCTGAAACCCTCTGTCATCCACCTTCACCAGATCTTCAAAAACAAACATTTTCTGCTTGATCTGGGCGGCCATTTCAGCATCATCTTCCTCGATTTCATTTAAAATCAACTCACTTGAGATTTCATCGGTCTGGTTTAAAATTTCAGCCAGCCGATCGATGCCGCCACTGACATTGGCCATCGAACTTTTCTTGTTTTTCAGAATATCCTGGAACACCGCGTTGATTTCCGCAACCATGTCAGCGTTTACTTTTTCCAGGGACACCACCCGCAGTGAAACGTCGGTTTTGATTTCATCGGGCAGCATGGCCATTACATCGCTGGCCACCGCTGTCTCCAGGTGGATCAAAACAATGGCGATGGTCTGCGGGTGTTCATCTTTGATGAGATCAAAAATTTCATCCGCCCCCAGAGATACAATGGCTTCCAGTCCCTCAGGTTCATCATCGGAATCGCCTGCTTTCTGCGCGCCATGGCTTGTGGCCTGAGAGGGAAGCGGCGGCGCAGCCAGCTGCATCGTGCGGGCGCGTCGGGATGCCATGTCCGTGAACTCCCGGGCAACATACTCAACCACATCGGCTGGAATGGTGCCGGTCTGTTCCAGATGGCTCCTGACCACTTTTTTTTCTTCCTCGGTCAGGCCGCTGAGAATCGTCTCTGCAATATCCTGACCGAGTGAATTTATTAATATGGCGGCTTTTAAAGAGCCGGACAGATTTCTGGGATCCATAATTCCTAACGTCGGGCTAATTTTCTTTGATCCATTCGCGCACCACGTTCCTTGAAGTCTCGCTGTCCTGGATAATCAATTCCGATGCGCGGTCTTTGAAGGTCAATCTCCCGGCTGAATTAAGCTCACCTTCCAGTTCGCCCACTGTTTTAGGCAGCTGTTTAAACATCTGCATATCACCGAAAGAATATTCCGTCAGCCACCTGACCAGCGGTCTGACAAAGAACAGAAACGAAAGCATGAGAAACAAACTCAGAAAGCCATATTTCATATAAGGTTTGTAAGTGCTCATAAACTCGCGCCACCCACCCGGGGTGCTGACTTGCGTGTCTGTCGGCAGCTTGGTGGTTTCAAAAGGGATGTTGACCACCTCAACCTGATCGCCCCGATCCGTGCTGAAATTTACGGCCCGTTTAACAAGGTTTTCAAGCTTTTTCATTTCCTCGGTGCTGCGGGGACTGTACTGCCACTCGGCAATACCATTTTTCTTAACCTGCTTGTAGACGCCATCCACCAGTACCGCCACCGACAGCCGGGTCATCGTTCCCACCGGTTCGGTTGTGCGGCTGACGATCTTGCCGATCTCGTAATTAACTGTGCGGTCTTTTTTTACAGAGCTCGCATTGCCATAAACTGAGGTGTTCTGTTGACTGGCGGTGGAATCCCCCGGAAGATTGGAGCGGATACCCGGCACTCCCTGGGGCGTGAGCTCCGGATGCATGGAGGATTCATCAGTCAGCTGCTCGCTGCGAACCACCTGATTGTCGGGTAAATAGCGCTCCTCGGTTTTTTCCTGTTTTTTGAAATCAAACTGGCACGATACCCGCACGATGGATTTATCCTGCCCCAGGGCGGAGTCCAGCATGGTCTTGATTCGATTCTCCAAGTTCTTTTCAACCTGTTGCTGGTACTGCAACTGATCCGAGCTGATGGAGCCTGCCGAATCTTTGTCCTGCATGCCTGCCAGCAGTTTGCCACTGCCGTCGATGACCGTCACATTCTCCGGGGCCAGACGCGGAACACTGGAAGACACCAGGTGAACAATGCCATTGATCTGGCCCTGATTGAGCCATTTGCCTGCTCGCAACTTTAAGACGACCGAAGCTCTGGCGCTCTGTTCGTTCTGCAAAAAAAGCGATTTTTCAGGCATTACCAGGTGAACCCGGCAGCTTTCGATTTCAGAAATTTTTGCAATACTCCTTGCCAATTCCCCTTGAAGCGCCCGCTGATAATTGACGTTCTGGGCAAATTCAGTCATCCCGAGTTTGGTATTATCAAAAACCTCAAAACCGATGCTGCCGCCCTGGGGCAACCCCTCGGATGCCATCTGCATCCGGGTTTCATAAATATTTTGCTCCGGTATCATAATCGTGGCCCCATTGGCGGCAATCCGATAAGGAACTTTCTGCTCCTTGAGCCGAGCCACGATGACGCCGGCGTCTTCCGGGGTCAGCCCGGAATAAAGTGCCTGGTATTCGCTTTTTGCCGACCATGTCATCAAAAAGAAAAATCCGGCAATGGTGCCCACCAGCAGACAGATCAGGGTGATCTGCTTGCCGCGGCTCAGTCCGGCAAAAGTCGCTTTTAGCTGTGAAAGTATCTGACCGAAGACTTCCATATGACTCCTAACTCAATTCTGTTTACACCGCCATGCGCATAATTCTTTCATAGGCGGCAACCACCTTGTTGCGGATCTGCAACAACAGCTCCAGCGAAATATCGGCTTTTTCCACGGCGATCATGGTCTGATGAATATCGGTCTGCCGGCCGTCAGCCAGTTTGTTGATGCTTTCATCCGCCTCCAGCTGGAAACGGTTGACGT
>JAOZPY010000565.1 GCA_029932495.1 Desulfobacterales bacterium | reverse complement strand
ACCACCGGCAAGCCCAAGGGGGTTTACTATTCGCACCGTGATCTCTACCTGCACACCACGGCCATCGGCATGAACACCAACATCGGTCCGGATGACACCTACTGCCAGGTGGTGCCCATGTTTCACGCCCTGGGCTGGGGGCTGTCCCACGCGGCCGCCATGGTCGGGTGCCGGCTGGTGTTTCCCGGGATGTACACCCTGGACACCCTGGACAGCCTTTCAAAGCTGCTGGTGGAAGAAAAGGTAACCGTCAGCGCCGGGGCGCCGGCTATTTTCATGCCCCTGCTTGAATACATCCGCGGATTGGATGAAAAACCCGATCTGACCGGCGCCCGCCTGCTTTCCGGTGCTTCCGAGCCGCCGGTGGCCATGATGAAAGGCTTCTGGGATCTGACCGGCGCCGAGATCATTCATGCATACGGGGCGACGGAAACCACTCCGCTGGTGACGGTCAACCGGCTCATGCCCTGGCTTGCAA
Source organism: Desulfobacterales bacterium (assembly GCA_029932495.1). Classification (GTDB taxonomy): domain Bacteria; phylum Desulfobacterota; class Desulfobacteria; order Desulfobacterales; family JAFDCJ01; genus JAFDCJ01. Next base: position 2,125 of record JAOZPY010000565.1, on the reverse strand, counting down.
AAGAGCTGGATGAAGAGCAGCGCTGGGATCTCAAGCGCAAGCAGGGCTACTGCGTGGTGGGCCTGGATATCAAGGTGGTCAATGCGGCCGGCGAGGAGGTTCCCCATGACGGCCAGACCCCGGGGGAGATCCTCATCCGGGGTCCCTGGATCACGGCGTCGTATTACAACGCGCCGGGTTCCGAGGAGCAGTTTACCGCCGACGGGTACTGGCGCAGCGGGGATGTCGGCACCATCGACAGTGATGCCTACCTGAAAATCACCGACCGGGTCAAGGATGTGATCAAAAGCGGCGGCGAGTGGATCAGCTCCGTGGACATGGAAAATGCCATCGTATCCCACCCGGGGGTGCTGGAAGCGGCTGTGGTGGGGGTGGCCCATCCCAAGTGGGAAGAACGGCCGCTGGCGCTGGTGGTCCTGCGCGAGGAAGCCGCCGGCAAGGTCAGTGAAGACGACATCCGCGAACATCTGAGCAAGACCTTTGCCAAGTGGCAGCTGCCCGACAAAGTGATGTTCGTCGACGAGATCCCCAAGACTTCCGTGGGTAAAATAAACAAAAAGGTGATCCGTACCGAACACAAAGACGTTTACAGCGGATGATAGCACAAACCCCGCAGCCTGCCGCAACGCAGCATCGGCGGGCCGCGGGGGAGCTTCAAACCGGGCGGGATTCCGAATTAAAGGTCCAGGCGGGTTATTTTACGGACACAACAGGACAGGGCGCTTCCAGGATCACATGCTGGGCGGTGGAACCGAAAATCAGTTTGCCCACCTTGGACCTTTGCCGGACCCCGATGATGATCTGATCAATCTGATTTTCCTCGGCATACTGGACCAGGTCCTCCCCGGGCTGCAGGCCGCGTACGGAAAGATGGGCTTCGCAGGCAATGTTATCTGCGCGCACCCCGGTTTTTGCTTCCTCCAGCTGTCTTTCCGCCTTTTCAAACGTTTCGCGCGGAACATTGGGACCGCCTTCCATGGAGGTTACCACGTGAATCCGGGCTCCCATTTTTTCTGCGTGCTTTTTGGCAAGTTTCAGCGCGTCCTGCGCAACCTTCGAGCCGTCATATCCTACGAGAATATTCATTGCCATCCCCTGAAGCTGCCCTTTTCTATGAATTGCGGGCCTAGTTAAAGGTTATAAAACTTTTTCAAATACCTGCGATGAATCGCAAATGACCAGTGTTCATTTTTAATAATGGCGACCGCACCTGCCCGGTTGCCTTTTTTTATGCTGGTGACCAGCCGGTCATGTTCGTCCAGGTTAATGAGTTCCCACTGGCGGATGTAATCCCGTTTTGGAAAATCATAAAGACGGCGCTTGAGTGACGTCAGGGTCTTTTTTATTAAATTGTTTGCGGAAAGATCAAGAAAAATATCATGAAATTCCAGATTTAACAAGTAATAGCGCTCACCGGCGGCGTTGTCGAGGGCTTGGCGCTGCAGAGTGTTCAGATGTTCCATGCGCTCGATGTGGCGGGCCTTGATTTTATTGAAAACCGTCGCCAGCACCGAAGATTCCAGGGCCCCCAGGATTTCATAGAAATTCTTGATTTCATCCAGGGTCAGCTGGTTGACAATGATGCCCCGCCGGGGCCACTTATTTTAAATCCGAGTCCAACGGAATTCTGATCGGTGGTTTCGAGCCGGTGGCCAAGCCCTGGGGAATGAAGGGAATTGCCGAAAATTTCATGTACACGGAACTCCAGGACGACTGGGATCAATTCCAGGTGTTCATGGAGTGCGGCTTGAAGCGTTTTGAGGCCCTGGAAACCGGCTATCGCCACTGGGAATCCGATATCACCCCCGATGATACCCCCTATGATCCCGAAAACAGGCGCCCGCGAATGTAGTCGACCCAAGGGCACAAAAAAGATGCCCAAGTTTCGCACCGGAGTTCACATAAATACATGCCCACTGCAACGGGAGCGAAATCCCTCAAAAGTTGCGGTCGGCGCCGCGCAATATGCATTTTGGCTTCGCTTTCTGTGTCCATTTGGGGCGCCAGCGCATCGGTGGGCTAAATTTCAAGAACTCGTCGCAGGCTCCTCAAACAGCTTGAAATTTTTAACGCCCACCGACCCGCTGGCTTGTTTCCCCAAATGGACAATGACGCTCAACCAAAA
>JAOZPY010000564.1 GCA_029932495.1 Desulfobacterales bacterium | reverse complement strand
AATTTCTCCCAGTAGATCCGGCAATCTATATCTCCTTATTAAAATTTGTCTGTTGTTTGTTGTCTGTTGTCCGTAGCTGCAAGTCCCAGCCGCCAGTCCGCATGCACTTGAGATGTGCTGCAACGGACAACGGACCACTGACAACTGACTATCTGCTACCCGCAAAAATCTGTTTTATATTTTCGACAACACGGGCCAGGTCAAACATTGTCTGCTCTTTCGTTTCCATGTTGCGCAGAATAGCTGCCCCTTTTTCCAGTTCATCTTCGCCGACAATCAATACGTGGGCGGCGCCCAGTCTGTTGGCACGCTTCATCTGACTTTTCAGACTCCTGCCGGAAAAATCCATCTCGGCACGAATGCCGGCCTGCCCCAGCCTGCAAACCCACTCAAAGGCCAGCGACTGGCTCCGGTCTCCAAGGGCCGCTACAAACAGCTGCGGTTTGTCCAGCAGGTTTTCTACATCCAGACCGCAGATCTCAGCCAGACGGTCAAAACCGATGGCAAACCCGGTGGCCGGGATTTCAGGACCGCCCAACGCTTTGACCAGGCCGTCATAACGCCCGCCGCCGGCCACCGCACTTTGAGCTCCCAGGGAGCCGGTCTGGATTTCAAAGGTGGTGCGGGCATAGTAATCCAGTCCGCGCACCAGGCGCTTGTCGACCACGTAAGGCACAGCCAGCCGGTCCAATGACTGCTGAACGGCATCAAAATCCTGCCGGCAGTCGGCGCACAGATGATCCAGGATGGACGGCGCATCGGCCAGGGCTTCGCGGCAGGAGGGCACCTTGCAGTCCAGCACCCGCAAGGGGTTGCGGTCCCGTCGCCGGATGCAGTCCGGGCACAGCCGGTCGCTGACCGACATCAGCATTTCCCGCAGGGCCGCTTTGAACCCGGGTCGGCACCGGGGACATCCCAGCGAGTTGATGTGAGCCTGGGCATCGGCCACCTTTAACCGTGAAAAAAGCGTGGTCAGCAAAAAAATAAGCTGAACGTCAACCAGTGGAGACGCCACGCCGAAAATTTCGGCGTCAATCTGATAAAACTGCCGGTAGCGCCCCTTCTGGGGACGTTCCCGGCGAAACATGGGCCCGACCATGTATAGCTTCTGAACCGGGTCGGCCGCAAACAGCTTGTGCTGGATATAGGCCCGCACAATCGAGGCGGTGGCTTCCGGACGCAACGTGACCAGATCCCCTTTACGGTCGGGAAAGGTATACATCTCCTTTTCGACGATATCCGTGTCCTCGCCGATGCTGCGCTTGAACAGCTCCGTGCGCTCCATGATGGGAATGCGGATCTGGCTGAAGCCGAAATCTTCAAATAGATCGACGGTGATTTTTTCGATCTGCTGCCACAGTTCGACTTCACCGGGAAGAATATCTTTAAATCCTCGTATTAACTGTATCATGGTGTTGCCGTTATGGATCTTGATAAACCCTAAATTGAGCGTTTCAAATTTTAAAAAGGGCTCTTTTCGCTTTATTTAGGTAAACCTAAAATTGCCTTGCGTCAAAGATGAACGCCCCACTACGCATAAACTTTATATTTATCCCATTTATTTTATCGAAGTCAACACCATAATTTTACTTTTAAAACTTGACACTATATGTTTGATTTCATAGAGATTGAACTTGCGAATCTACCCGGAAGGAAAACGCAGCGTGGCTCATTGTGGAAAATACAACGCCCTGACGGATGTCACCGGCATCCTGGTTGGAAATTACACGGATCGGCAGGCGGTCAGCGGCGTCACCGTTGTTCTTTGCCCCACGGGGGCAGTCGCCAGCGTTGACGTGCGCGGGTCTGCCCCGGGCAGCCGCGAAATCCCCCTGCTGGACCCGGCCAACCTGGTCCAGCAAGTCCAGGCGGTGGTGCTGTCCGGCGGATCGGTCTTTGGTCTGGCCAGCGCCGACGGCGTGGTGCGCTGGCTGGCGGACAAAGGCCACGGCTTTGCACTGCCCGACGGCCATGTGGTGCCGATTGTACCGGCGGCGGTCCTGTTTGATCTTGGACGTGGGGCGCAATTTACACCCCCCATCCGTGCCGAATGGGGCAAGGCGGCCTGTCAGGCGGCTGTCAGCGGCCCCATAGAGACGGGCTGCGTTGGTGCCGGCACAGGGGCCTTTTCCTGGAGCATTAAAGGGGGGCTGGGAACGGCCAGTCTGGTGCTGGACAGCGGTATTACCGTGGCGGCCCTGGCGGCGGTTAATTCCGACGGAACGGTGATCAACCCACAAAGCGGCCGGCTGTGGGAAATCGGCCTGGAAATCGATGACGAGTTTGGCGCTGCGGGCCGGCGCTGTGTGAAGCTGCCGCCCAAACCTGAAATTGTGCCCACCGGCAACACCACCATCGGCCTGGTGGCAACCGACGCGGTCCTGACCAAACAGCAGGCTCAAAAAATCGCCCAGATGGCCCATGACGGCATGGGCCGGGCCATCCGACCCGCCCACACCATGTTCGACGGCGACATGATCTTCTGCCTGGCCACGGGGGAAAAACCGCTGCCGGAAGTGCCCGGGGTCTTCGTCGCACCCCAGGCTCAGGCCGTCAATGATCTGGGGCATGCCGCCGCCGACTGCATGGCCCGGGCCATTATCCACG
>JAOZPY010000563.1 GCA_029932495.1 Desulfobacterales bacterium | reverse complement strand
GTGCTTAAATTTTCGTCAGTGCGCCAATGTGTCCGGTAAGATCTTAACTTATACATATAATTCAAAAGGCAGGGCGCAGCGATTCTACACTGCGACATTCTGAGGTTCGATATTCTGCGGTTCTGCGGTTCATTTTTTTTCTGGGCTTTTTAGCGGGCCTACGAGGTGATATGAAGTATTCTCCTGCACAGGGTTTTGCCCGGGGGCTTTCGCCCCTGCTGCGGATGGGCAAAAAATATGGGGCTGAATGGTGGATCCTGGTCGTCGGGGCGCTGATTATTTTGGCCATCGTTTTTTTGGCCGTGTTTGCACCGATTGTCGCACCCTATAATCCCTATGCCCAGGACACGGGCCCCCAGCTGGCCCCGCCGGGTGGGCAGCACCTGATGGGAACCGACAACCTGCACCGTGATGTCTGGTCGCGCATTATTTTTGGTTCGCGGACCATTCTGCGCGTGGCGGTGCTGGCCGCACTGATCTCATCGCTGATCGGCATTCCCTTCGGCCTGATTTCGGGGTTTGCCGGGGGAACTTTTGACCGCATCCTGTCGCTGACCATGGACTCGGTGTACTCGTTTCCCGGGCTCATCCTGGCGATTGCCTTTGCGGCTATGCTCGGGCCGGGGGTCATCAACATCACTCTGGCCGTGTCGGTTATTTATATCCCCACCTATTTTCGTCTCGTCCGGGGCCAGACCCTGCAGATCAAAGAGGAGCTTTACGTGGAGGCGGCAAGAGCCATCGGGGCTTCCGGTCCGGTTGTGCTGGGCAAGTATATCTTTCCCAACGTGATTGCCACCACCGTGGTGGTGTTTACCCTCAATGTCGCCGATGCCATTATGATCGAAGCGGCCTTGACCTACCTCGGACTCGGCCTGCCGCCCTCCATTGTCGACTGGGGAATGGATTTGTCCATGGGTAAAAAATACCTGCCTTCGGGCCAGTGGTGGATGATCACCTTCCCGGGGATGATGATTTCCACCCTGGCGCTGGGCTTTACCATGCTGGGGGAAGGCCTGGCCGAAATATTAAACCCCCGGCTGCTGGAGCGTTGACGCGTGGCGAATATCCTGGAAATAAATAATCTGACCGTGCATTTTCCCATCAATATCGGCACGGTGCGCGCCGTGGATGATGTCAGCTGGCAGCTGCGCGAGGGGGAGGTGATGGGTCTGGTGGGAGAATCGGGCTGCGGCAAATCCACCCTGGGATTTTCCATCCTGCGGCTGCTGCGCCCCCCCGGGGAAATTGTCAGCGGCCAGATGTTTTTTCAAGGCCGGGATATCGTCCGGATGGGTGAAAAAGAGCTGCTAGGGCTTCGCGGCCGCAAGATTGCCATGATTTTTCAGGATCCGCTGACATCGCTGAATCCTCTGTTTCGCATTGACCAGCACTATCTTGAAACCATGTTCACCCATGACCGGCACCTGAAAAAGGAGCAGGCCCTTGAAAAGGCCCGCAGCATGCTTGAAAGCCTGGGCATATCCCCGGACCGCCTGCTGGAGTATCCCCACCAGCTTTCCGGCGGCATGCGCCAGCGCATTATGATCGGTCTTGCGCTGATTTTAAACCCGCAGCTGCTGATCGCCGATGAACCCACCACGGCGCTGGATGTGATCGTGGAGGCCCAGTTCCTGGACCTGCTGGCTCACCTGCAAAAACAGTTTAATCTGACCATCATCCTGATTACCCATAACCTTGGCAATGTCGCCCAACTGGCCGATCGCATCACGGTGATGTACGGCGGCAACATGGCAGAGATGGCTGAAGCCGGCGCCATTTTCGCAAATCCCATGCATCCATACACCCGGGGACTGTTATCGTCGATTCCCAATATCAAGCTGGATCAGCCGAAACTGCAGACCATGCCGGGAAGTCCGCCGGACCTGGTAAATCCGCCGCCGGGCTGTGTGTTTCATCCCCGATGCCCCAGGGCAATGGACATCTGCCGAACCCGCAAACCGCCGGCGGTGGAAAAAGACGGGCATCTGGTGGCCTGTTGGTTATTTAGTTAACAATGCACAAACAATATGGACAATTTTTGCATTGCTAATGTAATGTCTTTGTGAGGAAATCGTGCAGGACCTGATAACCGTTAACAACCTGGTGAAATACTTTCCGCTTCAAAAGGGCTTGCTGGACCGCTTTTTTGCCAAGCAAAGAGGGCTTGTCAAAGCCGTGGACGGCATCTCCTTTTCCATTAAAAAAGGAGAGGTTCTCGGGATGGTGGGAGAAAGCGGATGCGGCAAAACCACCACCGGCAGGCTTATTTTGCGCCTGCTGGAGCCCACCTCCGGGGATATCGTTTACAGGGGCGAATCGGTTTTTTCTTATCCGAAAAACGAAATGCGCAAGCTCAGGGAAAAAATGCAGGTGGTTTTCCAGGACCCTTATGCATCGTTGAGTCCCCGGATGTCCATTGGCAGCGCCATCGAACATCCCCTGGTGATTCATACCCGATACAGCAAGGCCGAGCGCCGACAGGCCTGCCTGCAACTGATGGAAAAAGTGGGGCTTGAGCCGGCGGATTTTTTGTATCGCAAGTATCCCCACCAGCTTTCCGGCGGTCAGCGGCAGCGGGTGGTCATTGCCCGGGCCCTGGTGAGCAA
>JAOZPY010000562.1 GCA_029932495.1 Desulfobacterales bacterium | reverse complement strand
GAAGGTGGGGTTGGCTCTTGCACCTGGGCGTCTGCGGAAACCTCGTTCGCCTTATCCTCTGTACTCATAAGCACTCCATTGGCTGGGGTTGACAATTAATCGTGCAAAAAGAACAAGCGGTTGGGTCGCGTACCCATCTGCGAAAAAAGATTCAAGAAAGTTTTTTAACCCATCTGTACGATTTTTGTCAAGGAAAAATCAGGGCTGCTATAAGGCCCCGTAACTGTGCAGCCCCGGTAGCAAATTCACACCAAAATAAGTAAACAGCACTGCCGCAAATCCGATAACGGAAAGCACGGCAATGCGTTTTCCGCGCCATCCCCGCACCATTCGCGCATGCAGCAGGCTGGCATAAACAAACCAGGTGATCAGCGACCAGGTTTCCTTGGGATCCCAGCCCCAGTATCTTCCCCAGGCGGAATTCGCCCAGACCGCACCGGTGATAATCCCGGCTGATAAAAACAGGAATCCAATCATAATCAACTGATGGGTCAGTTCATCCAGGACACCGGCTTCGGGCAGATAATTCAATAGTGAGCTTTGCCGTCCGGTTTTTCGTTGTTTGACGAGATACATGCAGGAGACGCCGAAAGCAATGGCAAATGCACTGTAACCAATGAAGCAGGCAATGACATGGGCAATCAGCCAGTTGCTTTTCAGCGCCGGGATCAACGGTTGAATCCGATCGCTGATATTGGGCGACAGGGATGCATAGGCCAGGGCCAGAAAGGCCAGGGGAGTAACAAAAGCGCCAACGACCCGGTTACCGTATTTGAACTGGATGAAAAGATAGAGCACGACGATGGTCCATGCAAAAAATACCAACGATTCATACAGGTTGGAAAACGGCGCATGTCCGTAACCCATCTGATAGGACTCCATCCAACGCATGATGATGCCCGCCGTGTTGCCGGCCAGGCCGACAATCGCCACCCAGGTAGCCACTTTGTTTGCCGCTGTTTTTTTGAAGACCCAGGCGAAAATATAGCAAAAACCTGCCAGAGCATATACAAAGGTTGTAATGGAAAGAATGCTGGAGCTGTTCATATTTTTTTCCTTGTTGACCTTAATGTTACAAAAGTCGGAGGGCTTCAGAGCCAAGGCGCAAATGCATCATCTGATCACCGCCGCTGCCCGATTTTCAGGCCTGCCTGGCCTGTGAGCCAAGCCGCTGGGCGATCTTTGCAATCCGGACCTGCATGCCCAGTTTGTTTTTATTGGCGGTCCCGGCGACGGTTACCCGCGTGGCTTTATCCCCTTTGTCCACCTCGATGCAAATTTGCTGGTGGGACATAAAAAACGTAACATAGCAGCCGACAATCATCAAAATAAAGCCGGCATAAACGATTCCCACCCCGGGGTCCTTGTTTACCTGCAGGCCGGTATAATAGCGTGCCAGGGGATCAATCACTGCAATAAACACCTCGCCCCGGCGCATTTTATCAAAACTGGGAAAACGCAGCGGCAAAACAATCTGCATTGCAGGGTCTTTATCGCGCGTCAGGGCGCCGACAAAGGCCTCGCCGATGTTGTGGCCTTTAAAGTCGGCTGCGTGTCGAAATTCTTTGAGCACGAAAGTTCCCAGCTTTTCAGGCAGCACCACCGTCTGGCCGATGACAGCCTTGCGGCGATAAATCATGCCGGTTTTACGGCTGGTAAATCCCAGAATCGCCCCGTCGGGTGCAATCTTGCCATAACTGGACTGATACAGGCTGATCCCCCTGTATCGCAGGGGATCATTGACAATGATGTCCTTTTTTATTACTTCGCGGCCCTTTTCCAGGATTGTCAGACTTGAGCGGTACTCTTTAGGCGCCCCGGTCTCATAAAAACTGACGTTGAAATCATCGCAGCGGATGGCAAAATCGAGCGTAACCGTCTTGTGCGTGTTGCGAAGATGGATCACCCGGGCACTTTCACCCTCGGCGATATTGACAAAACCATCGAAGCCGAAAATTGAGCCGACCAATCCTCCGATCAGCAAAATGACCACACTCAGATGCACCGCATAGACGCCGAAACGAGTCCAGCGCCCTTTTTCGCCGAATACTGCAAATCCATTGCCGGTTTTTTCAAGCATATGGTGCCCGAACCTGCGGGAGACAAAATTGCTGCAGGTTGCCTGCAATTGTTCGGGATCTTCATCCACCGTAAACTCCGCTTTATTTTTAATGCTGCGAAAACGGCTGAGCCGAAAGGATGGGTGGCGAATGAACAATATGCGCCGGTTGGCGGAAAGTCTATCCAGCGAACAAATGATGATATTGGTGGTCAGCAGGATAAGCAGTGTCTGGAACCACCATGAATGGTACATGTCATAGAGGCCGAGAATGTTGAACAGCCGATAAAAAAATTGCCCGAACGCCTTGAAATAAGCCGCCGGGTCTTCATTTTGCGGAATCAGCGTTCCGATGATCGACGTGGCGGCCAGCGTTAAAAGCAGCACGATTGTCAACCGGACGGATGCAAAAAAATCCCATATTTTGCTGAAAAACCCCACGGAGGTTTCCTGCCTGGGCATGGATTATCCTTTCTGCAGACAAATGAATTTATTTCCATACCAAATCGATCGGCATTAGGCAAACCAAAAATGATCACCGGCTGACTGC
>JAOZPY010000561.1 GCA_029932495.1 Desulfobacterales bacterium | reverse complement strand
TATGGTTCACCGAATTTTATCCGCACACCTTCCATCCAGGACAATTATGAACAGGCGCTGTACCTCACCCAGGGCGTGCGCGCGATACCCGGATTTGACCTGAAAAATTCCGATTTTATTCTAAGCTTTGGCAGCGGCCTGATCGAGGGATGGCAGTCACCGGTTTACATGTTCAGAGCCAAAAGCGCACTGGTTGAAAAAAACGGAACGATGAAACAGGTCGAGCCGCGGCTGTCCAAGACGGCAGCCAAATCCAGCCAGTGGATTCCCATCAAACCCGGCACCGAGGGGGCGCTGGCCCTGGGGCTGTGTCACGTTATCATCAAGGAAAGACTGTACCACCAAGATTTTGTGGAGAATTATTCGGCCGGCTTTTCCGAGCGCAAAAAGATGGTGTTTGATGCCTACCCCCCCACGCTGGTGTCCAAGATAACCGGCATTGACGCGGCTGCCATCACCGCTCTGGCCAGGGAGTTTGCCCGGGCCCGCAATCCCATCGCCATCGGCGGCCGAGGCAAGGGGAATGTTCCCGGTGGGCTGCAGGAGTTTTTGGCGGTGCATATGCTCAACGCGCTGGTGGGCAACATCGGCAAAGCGGGCGGCATTCAGGCGGTTCCGGAACCAGACTACATCAACTGGCCTGAGCCGGAAATCGACCAGGTGGCTGCCCGTGGTCTGCAGCATGCCCGCCTTGACGGAGCCGGCAGCAAAAATTATCCTCATGTCCGCTATCTGCTGAATCGGCTGCCGGAAGTCATCAAGTCCAGCCAACAGTCGCCGGTCCAGGTGCTGTTTATCTGTGAGGCCAATCCCGCATATTCCATGCCGGACAGCCAGGCCATGATCGAGGCCCTGGAAAAAATCCCCCTGGTGGTCAGCTTTTCATCTTTTATGGATGAAACCGCGGCCCATTCGGATTTAATTCTTCCCAACCATATCTACCTGGAACGGCTGGAGGATGTTCCCGCCGCTGCGGGATTCCCAAGACCCATCATCAGCATAACCCGGCCGGTTATAGAACCGTTATACAACACCCGGCATGTCGGTGATGTGATTATTCAGCTGGCAAAAGCAGTGGGCGGGGCCGTGGGCAATGCTTTCCCGTGGGACAACTACGAAGCCTGCCTTGGGCAAACCCTTGGTCGACGGATGGATGTGATGGCTGAACAGGGATTCTGGGAGGATACCGATTTCTCAGCCAAGCGCTGGGCCGATGCCTTTGAAACCGGTTCATCAAAATTTGAATTCACCGGCAGCCAGATCAATACACTGCCCGCATACAATCCTGTGACCGCACCGGGGGATGCATCTTTTTATCCTTTGGAGTTGGTGCCCTTTGATTCCATGCGACTTGCCAGCGGTTACATTGGATCCCCGCCGTTTATGGTCAAGGCCCTGGAGGCGAGCATCTTAAAGGGCAATGAGGTCCTGGTGGAAGTCAATCCGGCCACCGCCGCTAAATATGGGCTCAAAGACGGCAGCCAAGCGACTCTCAGCACCCCCCGGGGCAAAACCACGGTAAAAGTGTACCTGTTTGACGGGATCATGCCCGGTGTGATCGCCATTGCCCGGGGATTGGGGCATACGGCCTATGACAAGTTTCTGGCGCACAAGGGGGCCAATTACAATGCACTCAGCGCGGTGGTCGAAGATCCGGCCACCGGCCTGGATGCAGCCTGGGGAATTCGGGCCAAGCTCAGCAAAGCTTGAGCCGTGGGACATTGATTAAATATGCAATTCCGCCCTGGCGGGATTTGTGAGGCAAGGCGCAATCGAAAATAGTCAATTCCAAGGGGTTCTGATGAAACACGAAAAAGCGAAGAAGTTCGGCATGGTCATTGATCTGGACAAATGCACCGGTTGCGGTACCTGCATGGTTGCCTGTATGGCCGAAAATAACGTGCCCTTTCGAGAAGATGATACCGATAAAATGCTCAGCGTTGCCTGGATGCGCGTCTACCGGTTGACCAATGGAAAGCCGTTTCCGCACACCGAGGAGTGTTTTCTGCCGCGGCCGTGCATGCAGTGTGAGGGTCATAACGGTCATTCCCCCTGCGTGTCCGTGTGCCCGGCCACGGCCACCGACTATGACATGAACACCGGCATTGTCAGTCAGATTTACACCCGCTGCTTTGGCTGTCGATACTGTATGGCGGCCTGCCCTTACCATGTGCGGCAATTTAACTGGTTCGATCCGCTGTGGCCGGATAAAATGACGCAATCCCTGAACCCGGACGTTTCGGTTCGTATGCGCGGGGTGGTTGAAAAGTGCAGTTTTTGTATCCATCGTTACCAGACGGCCATGCAGAAAGCCAATTATGAGGGCCGGCGCGAGCTTGAAGAAGATGAATATCAAACCGCATGTACCCAGGCCTGCCCGGCCGGGGCGATCACTTTCGGCGATTTGAACAATCCCGAGCATGCGGTTCATAAAATGGTCAAACCCGATCCCAACCACGGAGGGCGTCCGCAGAACCCAAACGCCTTCCGGTTGCTGGAAAGACTCGGGACAAACCCGAAAGTCTATTATCTTTCCAGCCGGAAATGGGTCCGGCGCGCCGGCGATAACTATATCCAGCAGGAAGGCAGTCAGAAGCATTCCTAATATTG
>JAOZPY010000560.1 GCA_029932495.1 Desulfobacterales bacterium | reverse complement strand
TCCAGGAAATTGACATTAAAGCTGTAAGTTATTCCCTCATGTTCCTGGCGTTTCAAGAAGACACCCATGAATTCATACAGCCGGATTTCAAGCTGGCCATCAATAAAAACGTCCTGGCCCTGTCAACGAATTTGTAGCCTATCACGCCACCCAGGGCAGCAGGTCGGTGGGATCGGCAAGTAGCATGCGGCACCCCCCGGCAATCAGTTCCTCGGCCGGCCTGAACCCCCAGAGCACACCGATGCCGTACATGCCTGCGGCGCGGGCGGTCTGCATATCAATAGCGGTATCACCCATAAAAACAAAGGATTGTGGTGAAACCCCGACTTCGGCGGCCAGGGACAGGGCCGCGGTGGGATCCGGCTTTTTCGGAATCTCCGCGCGGGCCCCCGCAATAACGCTAAAATTCCATCGACCCAGAAGCGCGGCGACAATCTGGCGGACGGCATCATCTTGCTTGTTGGACAGAATACTCAAGGCAAAGCCTTGTGCTTCAAGTCCGTCGAGCAACCGGGCCATCCCCGGGTAAAGGTGCGTCTTGTGGGTCCAACAACGGGCATATTCGGCCTTCATAAGCTGGACACAGTGCTGCAGGTGCTCCTCCTGCCGATGCTCGGACGGCAGCGCCCGCTTGACCAACATCTCAATGCCGCTGCCAACGAAATATTTATAGGCCTCCAGGTCATGTTCCGGATAGCCCAAGCTGCGCAGGACATGATTGGTGGCATCGGCAAGGTCTTCCAGGGAATTGAGCAAGGTGCCGTCCAGATCAAATATCATCGCTTTAAATTTCATTTCCCATCTCCATGATTGATGCAGCTGGTCACAGATTTTAATTTACATAAAGCATCAAGAAGTTGTCAAAGAAAAACAATGCCCTTCCGGCTTTCATGGCTTGACTCCTGTAAGGGTTTTCATTATCTTTGTTTTCATTTGTTCACTATACCCTATGCGCCGTGCACTATGCGTATTTTCTGCGCAAAGCGCCAGTCTGTTGAAAAAAAGCTATTTATGGGTGAAAAACAGCCTAACGCCGAATCCCCCATCAAGGTTTTTCACTGATGCCATCATCCCGAAAAGACGCCATGGACAAGCTGATCGATCAGTATCTTAATTTTTTGCTGGTTGAAAAGGGGCTTGCCCGGACGACCCTGGACTCTTACAGTCGTGATATCGTTCGTTACCGGCAATTTTTGTTGGAAAATGATGTCTTCGCCCCGGCGCAAACCGACACGGCCTTGATCCTCAAACACATGATTGCCCTGCGAAACGCCGGGTTGGGTGCCCGTTCCCGCGCCCGTCATCTGGTTTCAATCCGCGGGTTTTATCGCTTTTTAGTCCACGAAAAAATCATCGCCCGTGATCCTTCCCGACTGATCGACCTTCCGAAATTAAGTATGCGGCTGCCGGACGTGCTGTCCGTAGATGAGGTTTCCCGTCTGCTGGCCGCCCCCGATACCAGCCGATCTGCGGGCAGCCGGGATGCGGCAATGCTGGAGCTTTTGTATGCTGCCGGTCTGCGAGTCTCTGAACTGGTTAATCTTAAACTGCAGGATGTGAACCTGGAGGCTGGTTTTGTCAGGGTCCTGGGTAAAGGATCCAGGGAACGGGTGGTGCCAATCGGCATGCATGCCAAAAACAAAATCAATTCTTACATTGAAAATAGTCGCAAACAGATATTAAAAAGGCAGCTCAGCCCTTACCTTTTTGTATCCCGGGGAACAAGACCGATTACCCGCCAGGGTTTCTGGAAACTGTTGCGTCGCTATGCCACCCGGGTCGGACTGACAAAAAAAGTCACACCCCACAGCCTGAGGCACTCCTTTGCCACTCACTTGCTGGAAAGGGGCGCTGATCTGAGAGCTGTGCAGGTAATGCTCGGGCATGTTGATATTTCGACAACCCAGATATACACACACGTCGCCCGGGATCACCTGAAAAAAATACATGTTAAATATCATCCGAGAGGATGAGCATCTAAAAGGAGATACCACGTGAACAAGCAGCCATTCGATTCCGCCCCTCTGGGCTGGTGGCAACCAGATGGCAATCCGCCTGAATTCGGAAAAAACGCCTTTGATGCGGCACTGCTGCAGGTCAGCCGACCGATTTTTATGGTCCATCACAATGACGGCCCGGCTGTCTGTCAGCAGGGTGTCGCCACGATTGGCGTAAATAAACCGGAAGCATCCAATGCCCTTCCGCTAATAGGCTATGCGCCGGCGCTGCATCCCGCAAATTTTGGTGAAGCGGCCTTTAAAAAGGCTTTCAAGCTGCGTTACGCATACGTGGTTGGGGCCATGGCCAACGGCATTACATCGGTCGAAATGGTGGAAAAATGCGCGCGCGCGGGGATGATCGGTTTTTTCGGTTCCGCCGGTCTTATGCCCGATGAGATTGAAGCCGCCGTTGAGGCCCTTCAGCAACGCCTGGGGTCCCTGCCCTTCGGATTGAACCTGATTCACAGCCCGACGCATCCTGAACTTGAGCAGGCCACGGTGGAACTGTACCTCAACCGGGGAGTCAAGCTGGTCAGCGCGTCGGCCTACCTGGATCTTACCGCTTCCCTTGTTTACTATCGTGTCAGTGGCATTCATCAGGACGGCCGCGGCAATG
>JAOZPY010000559.1 GCA_029932495.1 Desulfobacterales bacterium | reverse complement strand
AGAATCGCAAGGATTTTTTCAACCTGATGGATGTGTACCTGGACGCGGCTTTTTTCCCCCGGCTCGCTGAGTTGAGCTTCAAGCAGGAGGGTTACCGGCTGGAGATTGAAGAAAAACCCGATGCATCGGGAGCGGATTCTTTCAACCTGGTATACAAGGGGGTGGTTTATAATGAAATGAAAGGGGCCATGTCATCGCCGGATCAGGTGATGGTGCGCTCCATTTTAAACGCCCTGTATCCCTCAACGACTTACCGTTTTAATTCCGGCGGCGATCCGGCGCAGATTCCGTCATTGTCCTACGAGCAGTTGAAGGCTTTTCATCAGCGACACTATCATCCCAGCAACGCATTTTTTTACACATACGGTAACCTGCCTTTGCAGGATCACTTGCAGACCATTGAATCCCGGGTCTTGAATAAGTTTAAGCGCATTGATCCCGGCACTGAAGTTCCCTCCCAAAAACGCTGGCAACAGCCGCGTACAGTGCAATACCCTTATGCCTTTGATAAAAACGAAGACCCGGCAAAAAAAAGTCAGGCCTGCGTAGCCTGGTTGACGACGGACATCAAGCAGACCTTCGAAGTATTGAGCCTCAGCCTGCTGGAACAGATTCTGCTGGGAAATTCCGCCTCTCCTTTGCGCAAGGCACTGATCGAATCCGGGCTCGGCAGTTCGCTGAGCGACGGCAGCGGCTATGACGCCGACAACCGCGACACCCTGTTTGCCTGCGGCTTAAAAGACGTTGAATCATCATCGGCCGAAAAAATTGAAGCCATTATTTTTGAAGTGCTCAATGACCTGGCCTCCGGCGGGATCGACGAGGAGCTGATTGAATCCGCCATCCACCAGATCGAGTTTCATCGCAAGGAAATCACCAATACGCCCTATCCTTATGGACTCAAACTGCTGCTGACGTTTTCCGGCAGCTGGTTTCACGGCGGGGATCCGCTTCAGGTCCTCAATTTTGATTCCGATATGGCAAGACTGCGCCGGGAGCTGGCGGCGGGGGCGTTTTTCGAGAACGAGATTAAAAAATATTTTCTGAACAATTCCCACCGGGTATTGCTGACACTGGTGCCGGATCAACAACTGGAGCACAAGCAGCAGCAGCGTACCCGCGCCGAGCTCGAGGAAATCAAAAAAAAGCTGACACCTTCCCAGATTGCGAAAATAAAAGAAGATGCCCGGGCCTTGCAGGCCTTGCAGGAAACAGACGAAGATGTTTCCTGCCTTCCCACCTTGCAGCGTGAGGACATCCCGCCGTCGGTCCCCCGGGTCGGACAAAGCGCATCGGATGACAGCCGGGGGCTCACCATTTACAATCAGTCCACTTCAGGTATTTTTTATTTTTCTGCTGCGGCCGGCACTGGTTTGCTGGACCGCGAACTGTTGCCTTTGGCCCCTTTTTTCTGCTATGCCTTGCCGCGCATGGGCACCCGCCGGCGGGATTATGTTGAAATGGCACGGCGGGTCGACTTGTATACAGGGGGCGTTGGATTGGCAAGTCATGCCCGCACCCGCTTTGATACCGCCGGAGATTGCCTGCCTTTTGTATCCTTTAATGGCAAATGCCTGTTCAGAAATCAGCCGCGCATGTTTGATATCATCGGCGAGATGTTGCAGGAGTATGACTTTTCCAATCTAGACAGATTGAAAAACCTGTTGCTTGAATACCGGGCCGGGCTGGAGTCCATGGTCATCCACAATGGTCACCAGTTGGCCATTTCACTGGCCTCCAGGAATTTTTCCACCACCCGGGCATTGAGTGAAACCTGGAGCGGCGTTCATCAACTGCAGGCTGTCAAACGCATCAGCGAAGGGCTTGACAAGAAAAAGCTGACTGCCATCAGCCGGGATCTGGATGTGATCGGCAAAACTCTTTTTACCCGCAGTAATTTTCAGATGGCGCTGATCGGGGAAGAGGCAGCCCTGGCAGACGCCCAATCCGCTGCCGCCTCTCTGCGCGATGGGTTTGCGCCGGGTGGGCAAGATGGATTCCGCGCGCCGGACATCACCGTGGAAGGTGCCGTTATACGGGAGGGCTGGAGTACTTCATCGGCGGTTTCCTTCGTTGCGCTGGCCTTTGAGAGCGTTCGTATGCAGCATGCAGATGCGGCGGCGCTGGCGGTGATCAGCAAACTGCTGCGTTCTTTGTATCTGCACCGTGAAATCCGTGAAAGGGGGGGGGCTTACGGCGGGTTTGCCCTTTACAATCCCGAAGACGGCCTGTTTTGTTTTGCGTCTTACCGTGATCCCCATCTGGCAGGGACCCTGGAGGTTTTTAAGGCCGCTGCGGGTTTCATTCGCAAGGGTAGTTTCAGCGAGGAAGATGTCAACGAGGCCATTTTGCAGGTATGCTCCGAAATCGACAAACCCGACCCTCCCGGACCGGCGGCGCGCAAAGCCTTTTACCGCAAAATTATTGCGCTGTCCGACGACATGCGCAAGCAGTTCAAAACCCGGCTGTTGCATCTGACCCGCCAGGATGTCCTGCGGGCGGCTGAGGAATACTTCAATGATCATGCAGTCCGCGGGGCCGTGGCGGTCATCTCGGCCGAAGAAAAGCTGAAGGCCGCCAACGAGAAGCTTGCCAACCGGGCGCTTGAGCTGCACC
>JAOZPY010000558.1 GCA_029932495.1 Desulfobacterales bacterium | reverse complement strand
GGCAGCAGATCATGGTCGTTCATGATGGTGACCAGGTGGGTGGTGCCGATGCGCGCCATTTCATTTTGCTTGGGGTCCAGTTCGACGATTTCACGCGAGTGCAGTTTGGCCACTTCTTTGAGCCGGGTCTTGTCCGCCGGTTTATTGGTGTCGGCGGTGACCGTACCCCAGCGCACCACCAGAGCTTTGAGCCCCTTGTCGGCAAACACGGTGCCGATCCCGCCGCGGCCAGCCTGTTTGTAACGCGCACGCTTGCGCTTGGCATCATACCAGGTAAAATTCAGGCATCCCATGAGGGTATTTTGGGCGCCGGGACCTGCTGAAACCACCGAAATCTGACGCGGTTTTCCTTTTGCAAAATGCTCTGTGAGCGCAGATGACAGTTCATAGGCGGTATCCGGCAGGCCGGCGGCGGAAAGTATCTGGACCTGCTTTTCGATACCATCGATGAAGATCACCGTGTCCTTTGATGCCTTGCCCCGGATCTGCAAGGCATCAAAGCCGGAAAATTTCAGATAAGGGCCGAAATAACCGCCGACATTGGAATCGATCACCGAGCCTGTCAGCGGCGACAGGGAGGTAACAATGCTTTTGCCCGATCCCGGGTAGATGGGTGTGCCTGCCAGGGGTCCGGAAGCGATGCACACGGCGTTTTGGGGATCGTTCCAGGCGGTGGCGGCATCGACGGCATTGAACAGCAGCCACAGGCCGTATCCTTTGCCGCCGACAAACACCTGCCGGGTTTCAGCCTCCACAGGGTCTATGGCGATGCTGGAAGTAGAAAGATCGATACGCAGGGTCTGGTCGGCATAGCCGTTGTTAATTTCAGGTCGCTCGTATGCCAGGTCCTTGATCTGTTTGAGTTCGTAGTCTGTCATTTTACACTCCTTTTGTCTGCCGGCGAATGGCCGGGAACAGAGTCGGGGAATTGCCCGCTCGTCCATCCGGCTATTTCAGGGCTTCTTCGGTTTCAAATTTGCGGTATGGTGAAAATTCTTCCAGAACGATTTTGTCGGTTGCGCTGGTTTGTCCGGCAATCACCCGCGCCACCACCTCGCTGAGGCCGGCGGCGAGCATCAACCCCTGGCCGCACATGCCGGTGACATGCAGCAGTCCTTTCACCTCCCGGTTCCAGCCGACCAGGGGATGGCCGTCCGGAGTCATGGGGTACAGCCCGCGCCAGGTCCTGCGCACCCTCAAATTTTTCAGCCGTGGCAGCAACCCAACCATGCGGGTGCATGCCAGGGGCAGGAACTGCGATGTTTCCCGTTTGTCCGTGCCGGTGACAGGCGGATCCGGGGTGACACAGAAGACCACCTGCCCATGCCGGTTCTGGTAAAAATAATAATTTTTCGATCCCGTTGCCGGACGGATATCCACCACCATGCACTGAAAAAACGGCTGCACCGGTTCGGTGATGGCCCCTTCATGGGAGTCGGGCTGGACCGGCAGCCTGGTGTTTACCGTGCGGGCCAACTTCGCAGAAAAAGGGCCGGCGGCATCCACCACAACCGGGGCCCGGTATGTGGTCCGCCTGCCGGCAACACCCACCACCCGGTTTTTTTCCACCAGAATTTTGCTGATTTTTTCGTTAAAATGAAATGTTGCCCCCAGCGCCAGTGCCCGGCGGTAAAACGCGTTGACGGTCAGCAGCGGCGACACGGATCCGTCATGGGGTGAAAAGGTGCCGCCGCGCAGGTTTTCGGGATTGATGCCGGGGATGATATCACGGATTTTTTCCGGGTTTACAAAGTCAATTTCCAGGCCGTATTTTTTCTGGACCGGCAGCAGGGCGGTGAGTGTTTTTTCATCTTGCCGGCGGTATACCGGAAATGTATAGCCGCCCTGAAGCCATTCAATGTCATCCCCGTACTGCTGTTGCCAGGTGGAAAATATTTCGAGCGAGCGACGGCCCACGAGTATTTTGCCCGGATCCGAATGGGTGGCCCGGACCCCGCCGATGGCATGCTTGTTTTCTCCCTGGCCCACAGACGGGTGCATGTCGATGACCAGGGGCTTGATTCCCAGCTGGGCCAGGGCCATGGCGGTGGGAACTCCCACGGATCCGGCCCCGATGATGATGACGTCATGTACCAAAATTAGCGCTTTCCTTCCCCCGCTTGTTTGCCGACTCCCGCAAACACGCCGATGGGGACCTCGACGAAAAGGGGACGGTCGACGCGGTCGGTGACCGTGCCCAGGTCAATGCCTTCTTCCTTGAAGATACGCCAGATCATGGGTCGGCAGGTTTTGGACCCGCAGGCCCCCATGCCGGCGCGGGTC
Organism: Desulfobacterales bacterium; assembly: GCA_029932495.1. Lineage (GTDB taxonomy): Bacteria > Desulfobacterota > Desulfobacteria > Desulfobacterales > JAFDCJ01 > JAFDCJ01. The sequence continues at coordinate 337 of JAOZPY010000558.1, read as the reverse complement.
AGGGCTTTAAGCTGGTTCATGTCCCGGATGCCGGCGCGGATGGCGGCCTTGATTTCTCCGGCGCTCACCCGTTCGCAGCGACAAACAATGGACTCGTCGGGCGGCAGCTGCTTTTCGTAACCAACAGACGGTTCAACCTGCTTTTCCTGGACCCAGATTCCCGCTGCGGCCTTGGCCGTTTTATGGTCCAGGCGTACCTGGACCAGGAGCGTTCCAGGATATTTGCGCCGGGAGATCACCTTTTTTACCGGAAAATAGCCCAGCACGGCCCCGTCAAAATCAGTGACCGGAACCTTGTGGCCGACCTTGACCTGGTCGCGCCAGATCTCGTAGGGCA
>JAOZPY010000070.1 GCA_029932495.1 Desulfobacterales bacterium | reverse complement strand
AGACTGCCAGCCTCCCGGCGGAAAGTCGGTTTTGGCCCACGATCACGGGGATATCGGGTGAACGGTAAGCGATCATGTAAGGTTCATCGCCAGCGGTGGCGGCATCCAGCAACACGGATTGCCCATCACTGACAACAGCTCCCGGCCGTTCGGCCGTACCCTTGTATCCTCGGCTGACAATGGCCACCGATCGGCCCATCTTCCGCAGCAGTGCCGCAAGGTACATCACCATAGGGGTTTTGCCGGTGCCGCCCACCGTTATGTTTCCGACTGAAACCACTTTGCAGGGCAGTCCGAAAGCGGCTAAGATGCCATGGCGATATGCCGCCGCCCTTGCCTTTTGCACCGCCCCGTAAAAAACAGAAGCCACCTGCAGCAGCGGGGCTGCTGACGCCAGGGGCTGTCGGCTGGAGCCGAACATGACGGCCTGGATCATGTCTCTGAACCGGTGTGTGTTATTCGACATTGATAAGATAAAATAAGGCCAAACAAGCGAAAATAAAGTTGGCTGTCCAGGCAGCAATAAAGGCCGGCAGCATGCCGCCGTAGCCCAGTGACATGCAAAAGCTGTAAGCCACCCAGTACAGGAACATCACCCCCATTGAATAAGCGATACTCAGTGAAAGCCCCTCCCGGCTTCTTTGTTTGAGCGTTATGCCGGTGGCCAGCAGGCAGACAATCAAACATGACATGGGCAGGGCGAACTTTGCATACAGGTCTACCCGGTAAGGGGTGGCATCGTAACCCTCGAACTCGATGTTACGAATATAGCCATACAGCTCCTGGAAGCTCATCTCTTCCGACTTTTTCACCACGCGCTGAAGTTCCTGGGGTTTAAGGTCAAAATTTTCAACCTGCTGATCGTAAAGCCGGACATCATAAGCACCGGTTTCGGGGTCCCGCACCTGCTCCATGACGTCGAAAAAAATCCACTTGCCCCGGCGATAATCGCCCCGGGCGGCATCCACTCTGCGAAGCAGCCTGAACTCAGAATCGAAAAAGTTCAAGGTTACGCCTGAAATCGTTTTTTTCCGCGGATTAAAATAAGCGACATAGGATATGGAACGGTGGCCTTTGACCCATATATTCTTTTGAACGGAAGCCACCGTGTACTTTTTGACTTCAACACGCCAGATTTGATTCGCCCGACTGATGGTGATCGGCACCAGTACTTCGGATATAAAAAAAAGCAGCACGCTGGACACAAGACCGATAAGCAGTACCGGTTTAAGAACGTAGTAAATCCTCATGCCGCTGCTTTTCAGGGCAATGATCTCGTTGTTCTTATTCATCATTCCAAAAGTGATGACCACGGACAGCAAAATGCCCACCGGCATAATCTGGGAGATGATCAAGGGCAGTTTAAGTTCCATAAATTCAACGATTTTGCCCATTCTCAGACCGGCATTGACGAATTTGTCGACATTCTCAAAAAAATCGACACTGAGATAAATACCGACCGCGGCCACCAGCACGATACTGAAATTTTTCAAGATTTCTCTGGTTAAATATTTAGCCAGAATGGACATTTCTTCGCCTGCTCATAAAATGCTTAATCATGGAAAAAACACGCACCAATAGCTGCACAATTATCTCGGTGACCAGGGTGCGTTCCCGGGCCGCCTGTAACAAGAAATACAGCCCGACAGCAGCCATTGCGAAATTGGGCAGCCACATCCCGATCACTGGAGGATAAGCGCCGTTTTCACCAAAGGCATAACCAGCAGTCAACAACAGGTAGTAAAGCAGAAAGAAAAAAAGACACAGGATCAACCCAAAAGAACGCCGGGTGGACCTGGACTGGATGCCCAGCGGAAACGCAAGCAAGCCAAGGGCCAGGCAGGCAACCGGGATTGAAAACCTACGATGTAAAATAATCTGGGCATCATAATAAGCTTTGTCGCGCTGGGGGCGGTGGGCTATAAAGCTATGCAACTCGCCGATGCTCATTTCCTCCCGGCTTTTATGTCTGGTGCCGGCCCGGGCCATCTGCTTGCCCAGGTCAAGGGTCAGTTTATATGTGCCAAACCGAATGGCAGTGGCCGACTTGTCCTTTATGCTAGTCTGGTGGATGGTCCCGTTTGACAGCACCAGGTGAAAAATAAATTTCCCGGGTTCACTCAGCAGCTGCCCCTCAGGGGCCACCACAGTGCTGACCACGTCCGCCTGGCGCTTATCTTCAATAAAAATGTCAATCAGTTTGCGGTTTTTCAAATCGACTTTGTTAACGTACATCACCACATTTTTAAACTGATCGTTGAATGTCCTTTCTTTCAGGCCGATGTCGACATTGGAACTGGCCATGCGCAGTGCCATATTTTCCATTGCGGTTTTTGCCGCCGGCACGCCGACGATGGTCATAAACATGGTCAGGGCAAAGCCTGTAAGTCCGAAAAACAGCACCGGCGGGAGCAACCCGTAAATGCTCAACCCACAGGATTTGAGCGCGACGATCTCATTATCGCCTGAAAGCCGTAAAAAAGTCAGCAGCACAGCCATCATAATCGACATGGGGATGATAAACACCAGCAGCCAGGGAAGTGTGAAAAAAATCAGCCGCAAAACCGCGACCAGACTGAGATTGTAATTGACAATCCAGTTGGTGATAGTGACCATCTTGGTCATCAGGAATAAAAAGGTGAACACGCAGACATTAATGCTGAAAGGCACGAACATCTCTTTGAGTATGTAACGATTGATGGTCGAGTTGACTTTCATATTCGGGGGTCATCAATTGCTGACCGGGGTCATGCCAGGGGAAAAATTGTTGCCAAACTGCATCAGGTAAAGCTTGTAATACTCGCCGCGCCGGGCGAGCAATTCATCATGCCTGCCCTCCTCCACGATTCGGCCATTGGCTACGACAATAATCCGGTGGGCATATCCAATGGTGGAAAGACGATGGGCGATGACAAAAGTCGTCCGGCCCTGCATCAGGTTTTCCAGGGCTTTTTGAACCAGAGCTTCGGATTCGGAATCCAGCGAGGAGGTGGCCTCGTCGAGGATCAATACGGGAGCGTCTTTTAACAGCGCCCGGGCAATGCAGATACGCTGCTTCTGCCCCCCCGAAAGCCGACTGCCCAGCTCACCGATAGGGGTGTCAAACCCACGGGGAAAGCCACGAATAAACTCCTCGGCATAGGCCGCACGGGCCGCCTGGATGATCTGCTGCTCGGTGGCATTCGGATTGCCATAGGCGATATTGTTGCGGGCGGTATCATTGAACAGAATGGGCTCCTGGGTGACGATGGCGATTTGTCGACGCAAGTCTTCAACCCGGGTCTGACGGATATCGATGCCATCAATTAGAATCCGGCCGGCCGTCACATCGTAAAACCGGGGAACCAGATTGACCAGGGAAGTTTTTCCACCGCCGCTCACACCCACCAGGGCAATAATTTCTCCGGGGGCAACCTCCAAGTTAATGTTTTTCAGTACCAGCGTCGCGTCATATTTAAAATCTACGTTTTCAAAGTGTATCCGATGTGCACCGGGTGGAATGGAAACCGGGTCGGGGGGATTCACAATGTCTGATTCGCGCTCCAGGATATCAAAAATGCGATCGACTGCAGCCAGACCCCGTTGGACGGCATTGTTCAGTTTACTTAATTTTTTGAGCGGCTCATACATGAAACCCACAGCCGTTAGAAAGGACATGAATGTTCCGAATGTGTATGCACCGCGGATGACCTGGTGTCCCCCATACCAGATGATAAACGCAATGCCGACCCCACCCAGAAATTCCATCAACGGTGATGACATGACCTTGACTCTGGTTTCTTTCATCTCCAACCTGAAAATCCGGCGGGACTTCTGGGCGAAGCGCTTTTTCTCATGATCCTCCATGCCGAAGGCCTTCACGATTTTATTGCCGCTGAGCGTTTCATGCAGAAAAGAGTTCATATCCGCCACGGCTTCCTGGGTTCCCCGGCGTACCCGCCGGACTTTGCGCCCGAACTGAAAAATGGGGATGCCGGCCACCGGAAATATCACGAAGGCATAAATGGCCAGCTTGGGGATCAAAAAAAAGGTTACCGACACCAATCCGATGATGGTAAAACAATCACGGATGGAGCCGGTAATGGCGGAGGTGAACATTGCACTGATAATGTTGACGTCGTTGGTGATGCGCGACATGAGATCGCCGGTTTTTTCCCGCTGAAAAAAAGACAGCGGCAGGTCCTGCATATGGCCGTACAGTCGATTTCGCAACCGCATGATGATGTCCTGGCCAACGAAGTTCAGAAGATAACCAGAGCCATAGGCCGCCAAGCCTTTGATAATAAAAACCGCCAGCACGGCAGCCGGAATCAGCATCAGCATCCGGGGGTTTTTCTGTTCAAAGATCTTTTCCACCGCCGGTTTGACCAGATAGGCCATGGCGGCGGTCATGGCGGCCACAACGGCTGAACACGCCGCAGAAGCGGCCAGTTTGGTCCAGCTGTCTTTGACGAACCCCAACAGTTCTTTATGCCGCGGGGTAAGTTTTGGCACGGGTATCATTTTCATAATTTAACGTCTTCAAGCAGCCGGTCGGCTCAAAAGCGCTTATCGGAAAGCAGGCTCAATGCAATGTCAGCCACCCGCGCTGCAGCCCCGGGGCCTCCCAGCACATCACGCAGGCCGAGCAGTTGCTGTTTAAGGTGATTTAACTCTTGCGGGTTGTGCAACAGGTGTTTCACCGCTCCAGCGATTTTATCGGGCCGGGCCTCGTGCTGTACCAGTTCCGGAACGATTTGCTCTCCGCCCACCAGATTGACAAGACCAATGTGCGGCACCCGTACCAGCGCCCGGCCCAGCCAGAAACTGACCGGTGACACGCGGTAGATAATCACCATGGGGGTGCCATGCAGTGCCGCCTGCAGGGTAACCGTCCCGGAAGCTGCGATGACCATATCGCTGCGTTCAAAAACAGTCTCCACCGGGGCGGATATCACTTCCAGTGCAGCTGCCCCGGCGTGTTCGGCCATGATGGCGTCTATCTGCCCTTTTGAAACCGATGGGGCATGGGAAATTAGAAACTCGGCGGCCTTTGTTTCAGCCTTTAAAATTGCAGCCGCCTCCAACATCACCGGAAGATGTCTCGCGATTTCACTGCTGCGCGATCCCGGCAACAGACCGATGACGGGTCGGTTGACGTCAGTGGTTTTCAAATTTTGACGACAAACAGCTGACGGCCCGTCAACGAGTGGATGACCGACAAAGCTCACCGGCACATTGTGCTGCCTGTAAAAATCCTCTTCAAAGGGTAAAATGACGGCCATGTGGTCCACCAGTCGGGCGATGCGCCTGACACGACCACGCCGCCAGGCCCACACCTGGGGACTGATATAATACAGTACCGGAATCCCTATTTTTTTTGCCGCGGCCGCCACGTGAAGATTAAAGTCAGGAAAATCGATGAGAATCAGCAGGTCGGGCCGCAGGCTTTTCAGCAGCTTTTTCATGACCGCCAGGCCATGAAAAATGGCTGGCAGCCGGGCAAATACTTCGGTGATGCCAACCACCGAAAGGCCGGCGGCATCCGTCACGATCCGGACCCCGGCCTGTTGCAGGGCCGGACCGCCGATTCCGCAAAAAAACAGGTTCGGATCTTTTTGCTGCATGGCGCTGACAAGCCGGGCAGCGTGCTGATCACCGGAGGTCTCCCCGGCAACAAGAGCAATGCAAAATCGCGGCGCTGTGGTCTTGGCGTCTGTCCATCCCGGATGCGGCAGATTGGCTGACAGATGGCCCATGCGGCTTACTCCCCATAACGTGCGATGGCGGCGTTGATCTGATTCATGATCTCCAGGGCGACCTGCAGTGCCTTGCGACCTGCCTGACCGGGAACCGGCGGGGTCTGTCGGGTGGCGACGGCCTGGATATAGGCGGCCAGTTCATCTTCCAGAGCGTCGGCTTCGGAAAAAGACAGCTGGCGGATGTCCATACCGGGGATGAGCCCGTCACCGTTGCCCCCGGCCCGGCCAATGATCGTAATATCCCGGGCAGCAAAGTCAACCGATACGTAAGTATCTTTTTGAAACAGCCGAATTTTGCGTTGATTCTTGATGGAGATGCGGCTGGCGGTGACATTGGCCACGCATCCGCTGTCAAACTCCAGACGGGCATTGGCAATATCGGCATGCCGGCAGACGACCGGCGCCCCGGCCGCATGGATGCTTTTGATTCCAGAATTGACCAGGGTCATGATAATGTCAATGTCATGGATCATCAAATCCAGCACCACACTGATATCGGTGCTGCGGCCTTTATAGATGCTCAGGCGATGGGCCTCGATGAACATGGGATTGTGAACGATATCTTTCAGGGCCACCACCGCCGGGTTGAATCGCTCCAGGTGCCCCACCTGCAGAATGCAGCCCCGGGACTCGGCAATCCGGATCAGTTCATCGGCCTGCTCCAGGCTGGTGGTAATGGGTTTTTCAACCAGCACGTCCACATCATGGCTGAGAAAAAAACGGCCCACATCAAAATGGGCCGCCGTTGGCACCGCGATGCTGACCGCATCAACAGCCCCGCGCAATTTCCGGTAATCGGTATAGGCGCGTGTGCCGAGCATGGCGGCAACTTCTTGCGCCCGCGATTGCTGGATATCCACCACAGCGGTCAGCTTCACGTTGTCCATGCGGGCATATTTTTCGGCGTGAAATTTTCCGAGATAGCCAACCCCGATGACCGCCAATCGAATTTCCGGCATTAAACGCGCGCTCCCGTGTTGCCCGTTTTCAAGTTGCCTGCCGCTGAAAAAGCACTGCCCGCCCGGCAGGACGGCCGGATAAAAAGAGCAAAGGGCCTCATCGAGTGATTCCCCGGTTGGATGATTTAATAAAATTGATAAAATTAAGCACTTCCGGCAGATGGTCAACTTCCGCCAGTGATCGTTCAATGGCTTCATTGAGGGTGATGCCGATGCGAAAAAAGATGCGATATACCCTCTTTAGGGCAGTTACGGTGGTTTCTGAAAATCCGAACCGTTTCAGCCCCACCCGGTTGAGGCCATAGAGTCTGGCGCGGTCTCCGGCGGCAATCACATAGGGCGGGATGTCTTTGGGGATGGCGGATTTTCCGCCGACATAGGCATGATCACCCACACGGACAAACTGATGAATCGCCACCAACCCCCCAATGGTGACATAATCACCGATGGTGATATGCCCGGCCAAAGTGGCATTGTTTGCCAGTACGACCCGCCGGCCCGTTTTGCAGTCATGGGCGACATGGCAGTAAGCCATCAGCAGATTTTCCTCTCCGATCTCGGTGATTCCCGTGCCAAAAGCTGTACCCCGGTTAATGGTGGCAAATTCCCGCACCACCGTCCCGCGACCGATCTTGACATAGGTTTTTTCGCCCTTGAATTTAATCGCCTGGGGTTCACCGCCCACCGAAGCGTACTGGAAAATATGGCAATCCGAGCCGATGGACACGTAAGGATCGACGGTCACATGGGGCCCCAGTACCGTGCCGGATCCGATATAAACATTATCGGCAACAACCGAATAGGGCCCGATTTCCACATTCTCGTCAATTTCAGCATTCGCACTGATAATGGCTGTGGGGTGAATCATATATTTTCTCCGAAGGAAGCCATCAGCTCGGCTTCGGCGGCCAGTTGACCATCAACAGTTGCCCTGCCTGCCATTTTAGCCGCTTTTGATCGTAATTTCAATAAATTGGCTTCAAATATAATCTGATCTCCCGGGATGACAGGCCGACGAAACCGGACTTTATCCATGCCCATGAAGTAAATCAGCCGGCCCTTTTGCTCGACTGGCGCCGATTCATTGGCTAGGATACCGCCGGCCTGGGCCATGGCTTCAATGATGAGCACCCCGGGCATAATGGGTCTGCCCGGGAAGTGACCCTGGAAAAAAGGCTCGTTGATCGTGACGTTTTTCAACGCTACGATCCGCTCACCGGGTACCAGCTCAATGACCCGGTCCACCAGCAAAAACGGGTAGCGATGGGGCAACAATTCCATGATGGCCCCGATATCAGAGCCTGATTTCATTTTCCACCTCCGTTTTTTTCCAGGGTTTGCAGTTTTTTTTCAAGCAGCGCAAGTTTTTTGCTGAATTCCGGCAGTTTGGGGATCAGCCGCTGAACCCGCAACCACAACCGGTGAGGCATCTGCGGGATACCTGAAGACACAATCTGCCCATCGGCTACCGATTTCCCCACCCCGGTTTGCGGACCGACCGTAGCACCATCGCCGATGTGCAAATGCCCGGCAACACCGGCCTGCCCGGCCAGAATGGCGTTTTTACCGATGGTCACGCTGCCGGAAATGCCGACCTGGGCCACCAGAACACTGTTTTGCCCGATCACGACGTTATGGGCGATATGCACCAGGTTGTCAGTTTTGACCCCCCGGCCGATCACCGTTTTGCCGAAAGTGGCGCGGTCAATGGTGTTGTTGGCCCCGATCTCAACATCATCGTCTATCTGCACGCTCCCTGTGTGTGGAATCTTGTGATAGGCCCGGCCGTCAGGCGCAAAGCCGAATCCATCGCTGCCGATCACCGTTCCCGCATGGATAATGACGCGATCTGCAATAACACACCCCTGCAAAACAGTCACATTGGGGTAAATAACTACGTCATTTCCGATGCTGACCTGATCACCAATAACGACCCCGGCCTGCAGCCAGACGCGATCACCGAGGGTGACTTCATCGCCGATCACAACATGGGGACCGACGGCAACCTGATCGCCGGCACTGAATTTTTCCCCGATGACCGCCGAGCGATGAACCCCGATCGGCGCCGCCGCCGGTGGATAAAAAAACTGCATCACTTTTGCAAAGGCCACCATCGGCTGGTCCACCTGCACCAGCGTTCGTGTTTCCAGCTGAAAATCCCGGGGAACGAGCACGGCCCCCGCCCGGCTGCCGGCTATCTGCTTCAGGAACATGGCGCTGCCGGCCACGGTAATCATGTCGCTTTCGGCCGTCTCAAACGGCCCGGCGGTTCGGATCATTTTTTCAGCATCGCCGATGATGAATCCGTTCACCATGCGCGCAATTTCGGACAAGGGTACCTGCGTCATTGCTTACTACCACCTTAATCGATCGTACACAAAATGAGAACTGGCAAGTAAGGTATCACCCCGTGAGGCACGAATCACGGTTTCTTTGTTTTGGCCGCCTTCGCATTTAGCTTCTGGATGAGCTGATCGGTGATGTCGACTGACCCGGGAGCATAAAGCACCCCGCGTTTGTCCATAATTAACAGGTATCCCCCTTTTTTACCAATTTCCTCTATCAATTGTTCAATGTCGGCCAGGATCTGTTGTGTCAACTGGGAATTCATTCGCTGCATTTCGGTTGTGTATTTTTGTTGCAGCGTTTTAAAATCGTTTATTTTTATGCGAAGGTCTCGTTCCTTTTCATCGCGCATTTCCCGGCTCATCACCATGGATTCCCGCTCAAGCCGTTTGCGGATGTTTTCGATCTCGCTCTGTCGGGTTTTCAGATCCGCTTCCTTCTTGGCGCCTTCTTTTTTGAGGGTTACCTGCATGGATTTGCCAACCGTTGAATTTTGAAGGATTTTTTGAATACTGACGACCCCGATTTTAGCGACATCGGCCGCTGATGAAAAACCGGCGGCACCGATCACAAACCATAAAACAAAAAATATGCTGTACGCGGATTTCACTGCTCGCATGACAACTCCCCTTTTCTTTGTTGTAAAATGCAGCAACGGCGACCCTCTTCAGCGGCGCCGTGACGGTCCTACCCTATATTTGCTCGATTTTTAATTGATTTGCAACTGAAAACAACCGCAGCCGCCTGAATTTTAAACCCCTTCAAGCAAGCAGTTAAAAACTCGACGCCATGGAAAACACCCAGGCCCCGCTGCCGTGATCGTTTTTTTTGCGATCCAGAATCCAGCCATATTCCAATATGATCGGTCCCATGGGCGACATCCAGCGAATACCGGTGCCCGCACTTTGCCGCAGATTTGTCAACTCGATGCGGTCCCCCGTCTTGGCAATATTGCCGGTATCGAAGAAAACCGCCCCGTACACACCGGCCTTTTTCACCAGTGGAAACCGTAGTTCCGCATTAAACTGAACAAATCTCTCCCCGCCGATCTCAGAGCCGTTGGATTGCGGGCTGAGGTCATCACGCTCAAAACCCCGCAGCGCGTTGACCCCAACCATATAAAACTTTTCATAGTCCGGCAAGTCCTTCTTCGGGTTTTCAATCACCCAACCGGCCCGGC
>JAOZPY010000557.1 GCA_029932495.1 Desulfobacterales bacterium | reverse complement strand
TTGCCGGGGGCAGATGGCCATCAGGAACCAAACAGTTCGCCGAAACCCATGAGCAGCTCAAGATCACCGGTCACCTGGTATTTTTGTTCCATGAACATCTTTTGACCATCCGCCTTGCCGGTCATGATATCCATCCAGACTTCAAACGGTGTGCTAATGGTAAGATCAGGGCTGTCCGCTTGACCGGCAATGGCCTCAATGTTACCGCAATCAACCTTGAAATGACAAGCGCCTTCAATTTCTCCTGAAAAATCAAACTGCAGGATTGCCCGGGTATCTTTGCCGGCCTCCCGGTTAAATGCCATTTCCAGGATGGCCATAAAAGACGCGATGGAGTCCGGCCGTGGCCGCATTTCTTTTGCTGCAAAAGTTTTTGGCGTCACCCCCTCGGCAATGCAGGTTTTCCAGAACGCGTTGCCGATGGTTGCAAACGTTGAAAAATCGACGATCGGCTGCTGGATTTTTTCCAGTGTGTCGGGGGCAATTTGCCCGGTGGTTACCAGCTCGCGACCGGCCTGCTCGGTTGCCGCAAAGACAGCCTCATTTTTGCTTTTGATCAGGGGCAATGTTTCGGCAGCCGGGCGGTAGATTTCAGCCAGCAGGCGATCTTCCCGGCCGAACAGGAAATTGACATAGCTTGAAAGTTGATCGAAAACCGACAGCTCCGGGAAACCGGCCACTGAGAGTACTACCGCGTCCGGGGGCTTCTGCCGGTAAGGGTGAGCGGTGCGGGCGCCGCCGCGTTTTTCAAAAAAGGGTTCCAGTACCGGAAGGGTGCGCTCAATAAATGTCTTCATGGTTGCGTTTATGGTGTAATGGTAAAGCGGTGTTGCGTAGACCACCAGGTCGGCGTCCAGCCAGCTGGGCATCAACTCCCGGGTCATATCATCTTTGTGGATACATTTGCCGGGGGTTTTCGTCCAGCAGGTAAAACAACCGATGCAATTTTTTATATTTTTTTTATGCAGCTCAATTATTTGTACCTCGGCATGCGCCTGGCGCATGCCGTCGACCAGATGGGTCAACATCAATGCGGTTTTGCTTTCTTCGGCTTTTCTCGGGCTGGAATTCAGGGCGAGTACTTTCATAGCATTGTCCTCCCATTTTGTGACGCCATGTTGGCACCACCAAGGTCATGTCCTTTGGCGCTGTGTTGACGGCGGTCCCGGGTGAACACAGACTTTTTCACAGCAGCCTATCCGGATGGCCCCTGGTGCTGTGGTTTTAAAGCTGGATTGATCAGTGGCGGCGCGACCGGATCCAGCTTGCTTAATTTTTCCAACAGGAGCTGCAGGTTCGCTATGAATTTCAGGCAGTGAGCGCCGGATCGCAGCAACCCCTGGGCTTTGGCGGCCAGGCCGGCGGCCGCCTGAAAGCGTCCGTATTCCAGGTGAATATATACACCGGCAGCCTGGATCAGTCCTTGCAGCGCCCGGTGCTGATCCCCGGTTGATCGGTGCCAGATGTTCTCGATGTGCTCATGGAATTCAAAAAAAAGCCCCATGTTCCAGATCACCAGCGCCTGCATCAGGACATCCTCCAAGTGGTTCTCCTCGATCTGCGCAAATACCTGCTGATAGCGCCGAAGTCTGTCACGGATGTAATTATCATACGGGTCGACTGGCTTGGCAGCCAGCCATTTATCCGCCACAGTCCGGTACAGTGACGGCTGAAGTTTTTCCAGGGACCGGGCAAAGGCAACCGAGAGGCTGTTGCGGATATCCCGGGACAGGCGGTCGCAAAAGGGATCGAAGCCCGCCATTATGACCAATCTTTCAAAATTTGATTGACCTGCCGGCCGTCAACCTGTTTGCCAAAATGCTTCATGATGGTCCCCATGGCCTGCATACGGTTTTTATACTGGGAAAAATCGATATTGTTTTTAATCCAGGCGATAATCTCCTCACGGTTGGCCATTTTCGGCAGGTAGCCATTAAGAATTTCCAGGTATTCGGATGTTGCTTCTTTTTTGGCTTCCAGCACCGTTTTTTCGGACTTCACCAGCCCCTGAATAATTCCGAGGATATCATCGTCTGTGATTTCTTCGGCTGTTTTGAGACGCGTTGTCTTTTTGCCGCTTTCCAGGGTCAGGGGAACGGTCAGGCGGGGAAATTCCGCCATGATCTGCCGGATGGTGTCACGTACCTGGGTATTTTTGGTCCGCATGGCCGTTTTCAAGTCTTCTTTGAGCTTGGCGTGCAATGCCTGGGGTATATCCGGATTCCAGCCATATTCTGTTTTAGCAGTCTCATTCATTATTTTCTCCTGTCAAGTGTTTCGCGTTATATGAATTTAGGCGGCAGCGGCGAATCAGCGGACAGCCCCTTGCCCGGCAGCAGGATGAGCGTGGAGCTTCCGTGGGCCAGCAGCGTTTCGCTTTCATCGGTTACCTCGGCATCGGCGTAAGCCAGGGTTTTTCCCAGCTTGATGCGCCGACCCCGGGCAATGAGCCTGCCGGTAGCCTCCGGGCTGGCCGGTGCCAGGTAGTTGAGTTTGAGATCCACGGTGGTCACACCGGTATTGGCATCTTCGACTTCATAAAAGACCGCCCAGAAAGCGGCGGCATCAATAATGGACGCAAATACGCCCCCGTGAACAACCCCGAAGGGTTGCAGATGCTTGCGGGCCAGATCGATTTGAAGCATGGAATA
>JAOZPY010000556.1 GCA_029932495.1 Desulfobacterales bacterium | reverse complement strand
ATCAAGTTTAACCAGGACGCCAGCCTGGCAAGGGGAAATTCCGGTGCCAAAATCAGAAACCAGGCGTAAGTGCGGATTACCATATTGGTCCAGAACGGCACGACGATCAAGGTTAACCAGAAATAGCGCTTTTTTTCCGGTCGAGAGCAGATAAAAAAGGCCAGGGGGTAGGAAAGCACCACTGAGATGGTGCTGGTCATGAAGGCCACCCAGACGGAGCGCAAGAGAATGAAGATATAATCGGCGGTCCAGCCGAACAGGCTAAACCCCATGAGACGTTTGTAATTTTCAACGCTGAATTCCCAGACAAGCTGTCCGTACCCGCCGCGGCTGATAAAACTGATGACAATCAACACCAGCCCAGGCAAAACCAGAAACAACGCCAGCCAGAGAATACCGGCTCCCAAGAAAACCAGGCCTCGTTTGGCAAGATTGTGTTGGGTGGTTAACTCACCATACCAGACAAGTAGTTTATTCATCTAAAATCACCAGTGCTTCGACCGGAAGCTCCAGCCAAACTTCCTCGCCAAGCTCTAAGCTACGGTGGGCCGTCGTACGCACCCGCAAGGGACCGGGATCCAGCCAGAGATCCACGTCGGTTCCCCGATAGATGGCATCGTGTACCCGGGATTTGATTCCGTTTTTCTCCGGACAATGATTTGATATTCGAATCCGCTCGGGCCGGATCGCCACCGTACCCCGATCCCATGGCGGGCTTTTTTTCAGATGCAGAATTCCCATAGTGGTTTCAATACATGCATCTCGTCTTTTGCCCTCGATAAGATTCGCTGCCCCCAGAAATTCCGCCACAAAACGGGTTTTTGGACGCTCATAGACTTCTTTGGGACGCCCATGCTGCATGATTTCACCGTCATTCATGATTGCAATGCGGTCGGAAACCACCAGCGCTTCTGTCTGGTCATGGGTCACCAGAATAAATGTTTGTTTGAGTTTGCGTTGCAGTCGACGTAGTTCCACTTGGACCTGGGCTCTTAACTTGGCATCCAATGCAGACATGGGTTCATCTAAAAGCAAGACCTTGGGTTCATTGACCAAGGCCCGGGCCAGGGCCACCCGTTGCTGCTGACCGCCGGAAAGCTGATGGGGGTAACGGTCGGCCATCTTTTCCAGGCCCAGCATTTCCAGGCGACGATTGACTCGGTTTTCAACTTGGTCTTGAATAATTTTGCGGGAGCGTAGTCCGAAAGCCACATTTTCAAAAATGCTCAGATGGGGGAACAGGGCGTAACTTTGAAAAACCGTGTTGACTTGGCGTTTGGCAGCCGGAAGCAAGGTAATATCGTCATTGCCTAGAATAACCCGACCGCTGTCCGGAAGCTCCAGGCCGGCGATGATGCGAAGAAGGGTTGTTTTACCGCATCCCGAAGGCCCCAGCAAGGTAAAAAATTCACCGGCATGCACTTCGATGCTGACATCTTTAAGGGCTTGAATGTTGCCGAAGTGTTTATCGATATGCTTTACTGAAAGGCCCCTCGCAAATTCTGATCCTACCCGAAAATTATCATCCAGTTTATATTTCAAGTCCGGGACCGATTTGTGCTTTGCTACTTCCATGGTGCAGTCCTTTCAGTAAACGTGTGGCATTCGGACTTACATTTCGGGCAGCTTTTATCAAGGCAGGCAAGCTTTCGAACAAAGCAATAGGAGACTCCAACTTTTTTGGCTATACGCCCGTTCAATAAAAATTTAATTGACTATACGTACATTCAATGATACTGTCAAGAAAAATTTTCCTTTTTACAAAAAATTGAATCGGGTTTACTTACCTATCAATATCTATGGACAAATAATTAAGATGCAGCATGGCTACAAAAAATAAAATGAACACCATCACCCGTACAGAACAAAAGCAGCTTACCCGACAAAAGCTCATCGAAGCCACTTTTGAAGTGATCGCCGCCGAAGGATTTTCGGGTGTCACCATGGCCAAGGTGGCCCAATGCGCCGATCTTTCCCGAGGGATCGGCAATTTCCATTTTCAAACCAAAGAGCAGCTTCTGCTGGAAACTCTGCATGCATTATACCGGGAATTTGAGAATGCTTGGAGAAGCGCCATTGCCAATGCGGGTCCTGCGCCCATTGATCAGTTAACTGACCTTATCAAAAGAATACTTGAACCGCCAATCGCCGACCCTAAAAAAGTAGCAGTGTGGATGGCGTACTGGGGTGAAACACCTTCGCGAAAAACGTATATGGAACTGTGCGAGATGCATGATCGCGAATGGGAGGCCGCTGTAGAAAAAATATTACGCTCCATGGTTAGTGTCGATTTCAATCCCCACGGGATGAAGCTGCACGCAATTGCCGAATCACTGATTGCCATGATGGATGGATTCTGGCTCGAATATCTTTTAGCGCCGGATCGGTTTAAGCCCCAGGATGCAATAAAGGCCTGCTTTGCCTTTCTATCGAGTTTTTTCCCCGATTTTCAGCAGTCAGATAAGGATATTTAGATATTTCGGCCAATTGCGCTTCCATGATGGACAAGCCTTTTTCCAGCTGCTTGCCGAATGAATGATTTGAAGCCCTACCGGGCGGGAAAATTCAATTTTTCAAAAGCCGCCAACCGCCAACCAAGACGCCCCATTGCCGTCTATCCAGATTCTTCATCCGGACCTGCGATGGCAAACCCATCAA
>JAOZPY010000555.1 GCA_029932495.1 Desulfobacterales bacterium | reverse complement strand
AATGGCGCCAGTTGATGATCGGGCTAATGGAGCCACCCAGTGGGCAAAAGGGTCTCGGACTTTCCTGAAAACTGATGTAGTCTCCTGCAAAAATTCATCCAGGAGGCGACAAGATGAGCAACAGGAGGTTCGAGATGTACGAGTATCGTCAAGTCATTTATCGCATGCGGCTGGGCGAATCCGACCGCGCCATTGCCAAAGCCGGTCTGATGGGCCGGCGTAAGGCCGCTGAGCTAAGACAGCTTGCCCGCTGTCAGGGCTGGCTCGAAAAAGGCCCACTGCCAGAAGACGCCCAGCTGGCCATCCATTTGGGGAAAAAACCTGCCGCGGCAGCCAGCCAATCATCGATCCAGCCCTATGCCGGGGATGTCAAAAAATGGTTCGAAAGCGGCATTCAAGGCACGACTATTCACCAGGCTCTGGAACGTAAATTCGGCTTTAGCGGCAGCTACTCGAGCGTTCGTCGCTATCTGGCAACTTTAAAGCAACAAAATCCGGCGGTCACCACCATCCTGGATTTTGAACCGGCCGAAGCCGCCCAGGTCGATTTTGGCAAAGGCCCCAAAATAAAGGATGTCTTCACAGGTCAACAAATCGGCACCTGGTTTTTTGTCATGACCTTGGCCTTCAGCCGCCACCAGTATGCGGAGTTTGTCACCGACCAGAAAGTGGCCACCTGGCTGGGTTGCCATCGCCGGGCCTTTGAATTTTTCGGTGGTGTGGTGCGCAAAATTATCATTGACAACCCCAAATGCGCGATCACCAAAGCATGCTTTCGAGACCCGGTGGTCCAACGCGCCTACGGGCAATGTGCCGAGGGCTATGGTTTTATCATCTCGCCTTGTCCGCCCGCGGATCCGAAAAAAAAAGGCCGCGTGGAGTCCGGTGTCAAATACATCAAACGTAACTTCATGCCGCTAAGAGACTTTCGCAGTCTGGCTGACGCCAACGGCCAGCTCAAGCACTGGATTTTGCAAACCGCCGGCAATCGCATCCACGGCACCACCAAACAAAAACCGCTTTCAGCCTTTATCGAAACCGAAAAACCGCTGCTGGCGCCATTGCCCGATGTGCCCCCGGAGCTGGCCACCTGGGCCAAGGTCAAGCTGCATGGCAACTGCCATGTGCAGTTTGAAAAATGCTATTACTCGGCGCCCTTTAGACTGGTCCACCAGCAGCTGTGGCTCAAGGCCACTGAAACCAGTGTCAAACTGTTCCGGCAGTTGCAGCTGGTCGCTGCTCATCCCCGGCTGAAAAAACCCGGTGCCCGTTCGACTGTCGATGATCATCTGCCCCCCGAAGCACTGGCGTATAAAATGCAAGATCCGCAGTGGTGCCTCAAGCAGGCCGCACGCATCGGTCCCGGATGTCGAGCGCTGATCGAGCAGCTTTTCTCTGACCGGGTGCTGGACAACCTGCGAGCCGCCCAGGGCATTGTCGGCTTTGCCAAAAAGTATGGAAGAAAACGTTTGGAAGCCGCCTGCCAGCGGGCAATGCTGTTTGACAACCCAAAGTACCGGGCGGTGAAAATCATCCTGCAAAAGGGCCTGGACCAGCAATCATGCGAACCGAGCGCTTTTGAGCGCCTCGGTGAGGCCTATACCGGCAAAGGCCGCTTTGGCCGCAACATCAGTACGATGTTAATCCAGTGAAAGGAGGTGAGCCCAATGAATCCGATGCCCGAATTGACCCCCATGTTAAAAGAACTGCGCCTGTCCGGAGTGATGGACTCACTGGAGCAGCGCAATCGGCAGGCCATTGAAGAAAAATTAGCCTACACCGACTTTTTGTCCCTCATCCTGCAGGATGAGGTCGCACGCCGGGCTCAGAAAAAACTGGCCCTGGCCCTGCGACGGGCTAACTTCCGTAATCAGAAAACCCTTGAACAGTTTGATTTTACCTTTAACCCGTCTATCAACCGTTCGTTGATCACTGAGCTTGCCACCTGCCGCTTTATCAATGAGAAAGTATCCGTATTCATTGTCGGTCCTTGCGGCACCGGAAAAAGCCATATTGCTCAATCTTTAGGCCATTGTGCCATCCGCAAAGGCATTGATGTGCTTTTTACCACCCAAAGCACAATGCTGGGAAAACTGCATGCGGCCAGAGCTACCGATACCTATGAACGGCAGTTTAACCAGCTGACCAAGGTCAGCCTGCTGATCATAGACGACTTCGGACTAAAACCGTTGCGTTCACCGCACGATGAAGATCTGCATGATATCATCTCCGAACGCTATGAGCGCCGATCTACGATCGTTACCAGCAATCTGGACCTGTCTGAATGGGGCGATGCCTTCCCAAACCGACTTTTAGGCGCTGCCACCATCGACCGGCTGCGCCATGGTGCCTATAAAGTTGTGCTGGAAGGCAAAAGCTTTCGATGTATGAAACCAGAGCAGAAAGGCGCAAAATCAGACAGCGCAAAAACCGTAAAAAATATGGTTGCGAAAGGAGGTGAAAAACGCTAATTTGAAACCCTTCCGAGACCCATCATTTTGCCACTTTAAAGTGGCTCCATTAGCCCGCACATGCGTGGCTCCTTTAGGGTGGTCATCAACATGAGCCTCAGTCTCGTTTTCAGCATATATAGTTGTCACAATATAGTTAGTGCCCATCCATAAATCGGCGAATTCCGGTTTATGGAGTGCGAAAAAAG
>JAOZPY010000554.1 GCA_029932495.1 Desulfobacterales bacterium | reverse complement strand
TGGTGCTGAAATGCTCCCGGATTAATTCTCTTTCAAGGCAAATTGCGGGCAGGCCCACACCAACCACCACCGCGCCTGACAGGCACTCTCCCACAAGGTCGATCCCCTCGCCAAAAATGCCCCCCATAACCGCAAATCCCACCAGGCTGTGCGGACGATTCTGGCTGAAGCAGTGCAGGAAGGCTTCCCGCTGCGCCTCGCTCATGTGTGGCGTTTGGACCATGACCTCGCTGCCGGGGCAATCCGTCTCAAAGGATACGGCCACCATTTGCAGGTATTCGTAGGAGGGGAAAAAAATCAGGTAGTTTCCTTTTTTTTGACGGACCAGGGTGCAGATGGCCTCCCGGACCAGCCGGCTGGTTTGTTGCCGGTGCCGGAAAAGGGTGGAAACGCGGTCGGAGACGAAAATTGCAAGATTTTGGGGGGGAAACGGTGACGGCAGGGCCAGGCGGCCGGCCTCTTTTCGGCAGCCCAAAATTTTTTGAAAATAGGCCATCGGGGTCATGGTCGCTGAGAAAAAAACGGCTGCCTGGCAACGGGTCAGGGCTTCTGCCAGCTGGATGGAGGGGTCGATGCAAAACAGTTTGAGGCGGAGGTCTTTTTTTACTTTTTCGAAGCAGGTGGCATAGGTGTCATCATAATGTTCGGCAACCCGCATAAAGCCTGAGACGGCGAAAAAAAGCTCCAGCAGTTGTTCACGAAATTCTGTCTTGCTGTTGCCGGCCAGCCAGCGCTCGGTGGTTTTTAAAAATGCGCGCAGCAGGGGGATCAGGTCTTCGGGCGGCTGTCTCTCATGGTGCTGGGTTGCACTGGCGGTGCATCTTTTCCGGGCCCGCAACATCCAGGTATTGATCCTGCCGCAGCTTTGGTATATGCCTCCCCGCTTTTTCCCCACGGCACGGCGTACATCCAGAAAAGACTGCTTGAAAATTTCGGCTGAAAACATCTCACGGGATCGATCCACCAGGTTGTGAGCCTCATCGATTAAAAACGTGTAGCGGCCTTTTTCTTCCAGGAAAAAGCGGCGTAAAAAAACCCGCGGATCAAAGGCATAATTATAGTCGCAGATAATACAGTCCGCCCACAGGGACAGTTCCAGAGAGAACTCAAAGGGGCACACCCGGTGATGTCTGGCGACCTCTTCCACCGCTGGGCGGGTAAAGGCATCCCGGCCAAACATATCGTTGAGGGCATTGCTGAGCCGGTCAAAGTGGCCGCGGGCGAATTCACATTCCTCCGGATTGCAGGTACTATCGGGGTTAAAGCAAATTTTGTCCTTGGCAGTCAGTGTCAGAGACTTTATTTTGAGCCCTGCGCTGCGCAGTTCATCCAGGGCTTTTTCAGCCGCCATGCGGCCGGTGGTGCGTGCGGTCAGATAAAAAATTTTTTCCGTCAAATTTTCGCCCAAAGCTTTGACGGCGGGAAAAACAGCGGCCATGGTTTTGCCGATTCCTGTCGCAGCCTGAACCAGCAACTGGCCGTTGTCCCGGATGGTGCGGTAGACTGCCACGGCCATGTTGCGCTGCCCGGGTCGATAGCGCTGGTAAGGAAATGAAATCCCAGCGATAGAGGCGTCGCGCAAAATCCTCCAGTGTACGATGGTTTGCACCCATTGCAGATAGCTGGAGATGAGATCGCTGAAAAAAATTTCCAGCTCGCTCAACATAAAGGAGCGGCGAAATTGTCGAATTTGTCCGGTATCCATCTGGCAGTAAGTCAATTGAGCGTCAATTGATGACAAATTGTGGTCCCGGGCATAGATATAGGCGTAGCATTTTACCTGACCCCAGTGGAGGGGATTTTCATGTTCGGCAAAGTATTCCAGGCTGGCGGTGGTGGTTTTTATTTCTTCAACCAGTACCCGGTCGCCGTCCAAGTGCAGGCCGTCGATGCGCCCGCCGATTGTCAATGCAAAAAGTTCGGTTTCGACACAATGAGAAATGGGCACTTCCGCCTGGTAGCCCGGGGGGCGGGATTGCTGAATTTTTTGGTGGATGCGGATGGCTTCCAGGGGGCGGGTGGGTGAAAAAAAATCAAAGGATAGATCCCCGCCGTTAAGCACATGGGCCACCAGGTCCCGAACGGCAATTTTCAGTACTATTTTTTTCAAGGCGGTATATGCGACTTCAGGGCAGAAAAATTTTTAACGGTGCGCAACACGTGCCCATCGGATTGACTGAAATGGTGGTCAATACATCTGGGAAAGGCAGTGTAAAGATTCTGGATTCCAAAGTCAAGAAGCGGGTGTTGCCGGCCATGTTTTTGCAAATTATAGTTGCAGCTGGCGGCGCCCGGATGGCC
The DNA here is from genome assembly GCA_029932495.1 of Desulfobacterales bacterium. Taxonomy (GTDB): domain Bacteria; phylum Desulfobacterota; class Desulfobacteria; order Desulfobacterales; family JAFDCJ01; genus JAFDCJ01. The sequence continues at coordinate 371 of JAOZPY010000554.1, read as the reverse complement.
GTGCTTTTTGCGGATTTTTAATTCTTAGCAGGAGCGCCGCGCCGGTGGGACATTTTTATCGCTTTTAGTGTGCCTTTTGGGCGTACTGCACGCATCCGGCGTTAAAAAATTCAAACTGTTTGAGGGCCTCGTCCCAAACAGGGGACACGCTGCACGGGCCTAATTTCATACCGGTTGGAGGAAAATAGCATGCGCCGGCCAATTCATACCTTCAATTTTAATCACCGTTGATGACTCCCCCAATTTACACATACGCGATAACAATATCTTACCGGCGCGAGGCATAACATATCTTTTTGAATAGTTACTGTTTTTATTATTAAGGTATTGAAAAATTATGAAATTTTAGTATGGTGGTTATACATCAAATG
>JAOZPY010000553.1 GCA_029932495.1 Desulfobacterales bacterium | reverse complement strand
TTGATCCCCTGGTCATGGGCCTGCTCCACCAGTTGTTCCCGGCTGAAAATGGGCCAGCCGGTTTTACGCTCCAGTTCCCGGGCCAGCTCCTGGCTGACACCGTGGGGGGAGCTGGAAATTAAAACAATCGGCATGTTTCACCACCCTTTCCCCTTTGCAGGTTGTTTAAAGAGATGTTGGTCATAAGATACCGAATTAATTATTATAAGCAGGAACCTATTTAATAGTGTCTGAATTTTTATCTTTCCCCTTAACCTGGATGATCTGGCTGGACACCCGTGGTATGATTCGTTGCAGACTGGCCTTCATCAGGCTTTCATCGGCACTGACCACGATCAGATCGATGCTTTCGCTTTGTACCAGGTTGATAATTTCATCCTCAAAACCGTCTTCAGCGATGTGATAGGAGACCTGGAGGCCTTCCTCACAGGCACCGTGGATCACATCCATCAGGACCTCTTCAATCCAGCCGTTGATTTGCTGGTCGTTTCCGAGGTGCCGGGAAAGAAGAATGAAGACTTTTGCCTGGATCCGTTCGGCCAGGGCCAAAGCGTGGTAGAGGGCTTTCAGGTCCCTGTTTTCCGGATACAGGGGGACTAATATTTTTTTTCGCATCACAATTATGCAGACCGCCAGCAGAAATTTTGGTTATATTTTCGGTTCACACTGTATCAAAATGCGTGCCATTTATATTATTTCATTTTAAATCAATTAGTTATAGTTATCAGCGGACGCACGGAGGCTGAAGTATTGTTTCATTTTGGAACAATTATCTGCCTATTAAAACAGCTTTGAATGTTTTTTACGTATAATAAAAAATAGTTATGAGGTATGTTTCAGATTGAAACCTGTCTGTTTTGTGAAAGGCTGCTTGCATAAGGACTTTTTACGACCATATCATGATCTTACGATGAGAGCACCGTTGTCCCTGCGAGAGGCAACGGACAACTTCCAACGGACAACTGACTCGTTGAGTTTTGATCAGGCAGATGTGTTTTGACGGGTTTCAAAGGGACCGGTGGGTGCCGCAGCGTTAATCGATGCCCAGACGTTTCATTTTGCGCCACAGGGTGGTGCGGGGGATTTTCAGGATTTCAGCGGCCGCTGTTTTGCGGTGGCCGGTTTTGATCAACACCTGCTGGATATATTCTTTTTCTTTTTCTTCCAGCGAGAGCCAGTGCCCGGATTCCAGGCTGCTGATGGACAGCTGCTGCAAGTCGCCGGGAAGGTCCCGGGGACCGACAGTCTGTCGGTCCGTCAAGGCCACGGCCCGTTCGATGATGTTTTCAAGTTCCCGGACATTTCCGGGAAAAGGATATTGCATCAAAATTTCGAGGGCATCCGGCTCCACCTCCGAAACCGGTTTGCCGAAGCGTTGGCTGTATTTGCTCAGAAAATGATGGATCAGCAGGGGGATATCGTCTTTACGATTTCGCAACGGCGGCAGTTCGATCTGGACCACATTGAGCCGGTAGTAAAGATCCTCGCGGAACTGGCCGCTTTTCACTGCGGCTTTCAGATTCTGGTCGCAGGCGGCAATCAGGCGCACATCCAGAGGGATCGCCTGGATGCCGCCGACCCGGATCAAATTGCGCTCCTGGACAAAGCGCAGCAGTTTGACTTGCATACTGGGCGGCATGGAGCCGATTTCATCGAGAAAAATTGTTCCTCGGTTGGCGGCTTCCAGCAGCCCGATCTTGGTGTCCACCGCCCCCGTAAAAGCGCCTTTCTCATGGCCGAAAAGCTCATTGGCAATCAGCTCTTCGGTAAAGCCACCACAATTAAAGCAGATAAAAGGATGCTGGCGGCGTATGCCGAAAAAATGCAGGGCCCGGGCCACCAGCTCTTTACCGGTGCCGCTTTCGCCCTGGACGAGAACGTTGCAGTTGAGCGAACAGACCTTTTTGACAAGACCGAGCACCTCCTGGATCGCCGGGCTGTGGCCGATCAGATACTGCTGGCGCGACTGGGAAAACAGGGCTTTTTTCAGGGCCTCTTTTTCCTGGATCAAGCGGACCTTTTCCAGGGCCTGGGCCGCCAGCGAGCGCAGTTCATCCATTTTTACCGGTTTGGCAAGGTAATGAAAGGCACCGCTTTGGATCGCTTCAACGGCTGTATCCACCGAGCCATAACCGGTCATGACGATAACCTCGGTGCGCGGATAGCGCTCTTTGACCGTTTTCAAAACGTCCAGTCCGTTTATACCCGGCAGCCTCAGGTCGCATAAAATCAGATCAAAGGGCGCCTGGTGCATCCTTTTGATGGCGGATTCCCCGTCAGCGAACGTCTCGATGTCGTAACGCTTTTTGCTTAGCCCGCGCTGGATTTGACGGCAGGCGATCGGCTCATCATCGATGACGGCCACCCGCAACCCTTCGATCTGTTTGTTAGATTCCATGTTTTACAATTAATGAATATAGGGTTACTTCTTAAAAAATGAAGTGAATTTGCATTCAATGAAGTGTCATATGTATTTTGGTTGAGCGTCATTGTCCATTTGGGGAAACAAGCCGGCGGATCGGTGGGCGTTAAAAATTGCAAGCTGTTTGAGGCGCAACGCGCCGAGTTCTTGCAATTTAGCCCACCGATGCGCTGGCGCCCCAAATGGACACAGAAAGCGAAGCCAAAATGCATATGACACGCGCCAAATGCACCTTAAGTTATCCTTCTGTTTAC
>JAOZPY010000552.1 GCA_029932495.1 Desulfobacterales bacterium | reverse complement strand
GTCGGCCGAACGGCTTCGGTGAACGAGCTCTTTAAACAAAGCATTTCCGAAAACCATCTGCCGGTGGCTGTAATAGCCACGATTGCCAAGAAAAACAGCTATAATCCGTGCATCGACCGGCAGGTGCTGATTGGCATACTGAAACAGCGGGTATTCCGGGCGATAGCGCGTAATATATTCATCCCGGCTGATTTTTCCACTAATATAGGCTAAAGGTTGAACGTAATGAAACTGCTCATAGATATAAACGGCATTGATAGCCAGCATGGCGGTCGCCGTTGAGATCACCACCGCGGCCGACAATTTACTGGCACCGGCGAATCGCATGCCGCCAATGATACTGGTCACTTTTTGCAATCCGAACATGGAGAGCATCACCAGCGGCGGAATAATGGGAACAATGTAGCGAATACGGATGGTTGACTTGCTGAAAGCGTAAAAAAGATACAAAACGGCAAAAAAAATCAAAATCCGTTTTTCGATCCCCACAACGTCATGTTCTTTCCTGGCGGGCCAGAAGGAAAAAAACGGCAGCAAGAATAAAAAAGGGTTGAGTTTGCCATCAAAGTACTTGGGATTGTCATCCTGTCCCTGAAAGAAAATTCTCACCGGGATCAACAGGATCTCCCACCAGGATTCCTGATAGATCACCTTTCTGACGGCCAACGGACTCCACCGCCTGGATTTCTCCTTCACGACCCTGTCATGCCGGCCGGCGGCTAGCTGTTGGGAATCTTGCGGCGGTGAAAGTTCCCGATGTTTTGCGGATGACTGAAACCAGCTGTTGTACAGTGGGTAGACAGGATTGGACTTCCAGACATAATCACGAACCATCCAGGGTGAAAACACCAGCAGGGCAACACTGCAAAAAACAATGGCCCAGCCGATGGCTTTCAACTGTATTCGCATGGACCGCCGGCCAGCGGTTTGGGCTGCAAGGCTGAGGTTCTTTTTTTGCCGACTGATATAAATCAACGGTACAAAAAACGTCAGTAAAAACAACACGACCAGTCCATTATATTTGGTTCCCAGCGCAAGGCCGCAACTTAGTGCTGAAAAAACAAGCCATCTCCATTGAAAGCGGGTTTCCATCCATTGTATCAGGCAGATCAGGGCGGCGGTGGAAAAAAATACCAGCCCCAGATCCACGTATACGGTGATGGAAAGCTTGACGATAATCGGCAAAGACAGAAAAAACAGCGCACCGTCAAGGGCCCATAACCGCCCCAGCTTTTTTTTCAAGTAGCCGTAAATAAGCCCGGCCGTGAGCAGGGCAAACGTGAAATGGATGAACTTGGGGAGGATGTCATTGCCGAAATACAGCGGTACCATGTATAGCAGATCAAGATTCATGGGATAATACGAAAAAATAATGGACGGAATTTCATATATACCGCCATGTTCGATGTATAACCGGGGAACAAACAGATGGTGCGTCAGCGCATCGCGGCTAATCGGCGGAACGGAGGCCAACAGGAAAACCGCACTGAGCAGTGTCGCCAGCAGCACCAGCAAAATGATTTTAACCGTTTGCTGCCACTGATCTGTTTGCATGCTAAATTGCTGATTCATGATGATTTATTGAGTTCTCCCCTTCAGTCTAACTCACGCTTGGCTGGCTCTTTAGCCAGAACAATTTGAGCGAACATTGCCAGATATTTCATCCAGGGTTGAAAAAGATGTTCGATGGCCCGGCAACAAGGATACAGCCAGCCCGGAGCAAAGGAACGCAAGGACACGCCGCCTGAAAGAAGATAACAAAATGGTGCGCGTTGCTGGATAGACGCGATGCGCCATTCGGGGAACTCACGCTCGAACATCCTTCGATCACGCTCGAATACGATCCACGGCAGGGCTGAGTTGGCATCGGAAAGCGGCCCGCCACCGGGGAACTTCCAGTCAGGGGCTTTACAGTCAAACGGTTCGTGGTGCAGATGGGTATAGATATAATGCGACCATGTAGTTTTCCAAGGTTCGATCATGATGATACACCCGCCTTGTTTGATACAGCGGCCGGCCTCTTTCAGAAAAAATCTTACGTTCGGCAGGTGATGAAATACATCCAGCATGACAATTGCACCCAGGCTCTGCTCGGCAAAGGGCAGCAGTTGGCCGTCCAACACCATTTGGACATCAGGCAACGGAAAAAGTTCGGAGGTGATGCAATCGGGAATATATTCCCGGATAAACCCGCCTCCAGAACCCAGCTCCAGGACCGGGCCCTTAAATGCTGCCGGAAGCGTCCGGAGCATGGAACGATAACAGTCTTGGTAAAATCTTTTTAAAAAGCCTTTCTGCTGAATGATAGCACCCCGGCGGAGGGAGGTTTCAGGTGCATCGAGATCTAACCCGCGGGTCGCCGGATGCTCTAGGATGGACCGTAAAAAAGCTTTTCCCATGGCAGCTAGATAAACTTAATTCGTTGAGCGGCAAATACCACCATTTTAACCAGCAACCAGCCATGCCGCCATCGATCAATATTGGTCGATCCGTAGCTGCGACTGCGGTAACGGATCGGCATTTCAACAATTTTAAAATTGAGCTTGGCGGCTCCGAATAAAAGATCAAAGTCGCCAAACGGATCAAAATCTCCGAAATATTCACGGTTGGCCACGATTTTTTGATAGTCCTTCTTCCATAGCACCTTGGTGCCACACAATGTATCTTTAATTGGTTGTCCGA
>JAOZPY010000551.1:520-2693 GCA_029932495.1 Desulfobacterales bacterium | reverse complement strand
AAGGTTGGGACTAGTTATGCGTTAGCTTGCCATATTAATATTTTCTTGTAGCAAAAGCATCGTAAAAGCGGTGGACGGGGTATCACTCAACATTAAGAAAAATGAAGTCTTCGGCCTGGCCGGCGAGTCAGGCTGCGGAAAGTCGACCCTGATCCGAACCCTGATGCGCTTGATTCCTGAAACCGCGATCGTGCAGGCAGATGAACTGCTTTATCGGGGAAAAAATCTGCTTTCCCTGTCGGATAAAGCTTACCGCGACCAGATCCTGTGGAAGGAAATTTCACTTGTACCCCAAAGCGCAATGAATTCCCTGAACCCTGTTTATCGTGTGGGCAGCCAGATCGTTGAAGCCATAAGAACCCATGTTGATATCACCCACGGCGAAGCAATGCAAAAGGTGGAAAACCTCTTCAATGGTGTCGGACTTCAGCCGGCGCTGGCGCGCAATTATCCCCATGAGTTCAGCGGAGGAATGCGCCAGCGGGCCATGATTGCCATGTCGCTGGCCCTGGATCCGGGATTGATCATCATGGATGAGCCCACCACCGGCCTGGACGTCCTGGTTCAGGAACGTATTTTACGGGAGCTGAAGGAAATCCGGGAAAAATCCAAAGCGTCTATTTTTCTGATCACGCACGATATTTCCATAATTGCGGAAATGAGTGACCGCATCGGCATCATGTATGCCGGCAGGATCATGGAGCAGGCGGATGCAATGGAGCTGTTCAACGAGCCCTATCATCCGTACACCCTTGGCCTTAAAAACGCCTTTCCCAGCATCAAGGCCCTTGATCGTGAGCTGATTTCCATTCCCGGCTCGCCACCCAACTTAATTGAGAATATCCCGGGATGCGTCTTCGCTTCCCGTTGCCCTTTTGCTCTTCCTGAATGTGAAAAGCAGCGACCGCAGGATCTTGAAATCAAGCCCAACCACTTTGTGCATTGTATCCGCACCGAGCAGATAGAGGAATTCCGCAGACTTGCAGGAGACAAAAAAACATGGCAACCCTTGAAGTAATTAATTTAAAGCAATACTTCCATATCAATCCGGGATTCCTCGCTAAAATTATAAAAAATAAAAAAAACAGCGTCATCAAGGCCGTCGATGGCATGAGCTTCAGCCTGGAGGCCGGAGAGATTATTGGACTTGCCGGAGAGTCCGGTTGCGGGAAATCAACCGCCTGTATGGCAATTGCCAAACTACGCGAGCCCACCGGCGGTACCATTCGCTATGATGGAAGCGACATCTCGCAGATGTCCGCTGATGAAACGAAAAAGTACCGGCAACAGGTCCAGCTGATCTTTCAAGACCCCTATGAATCTCTCAACCCGCGCTTTACGGTATTTGATACGGTCGCTGAACCATTGCGGGCCCTTGGCATTGGTACGCGAGAGCAACGGCGACAACGTGTTCTGGGGACATTGCACCTGGTCGGATTAAATCCGGATGAGTATTTGCAACGATATCCCCATCAAATGAGCGGCGGTGAAAGGCAGCGGGTCGGGATTGCTTCGGCCCTCGTTCTGGAACCCAAACTGGTCATCGCCGATGAACCGCTATCAATGCTGGACGTATCGATTCGCGCCGGGATACTGGATCTTATCCGGGAGCTGTCGGCGCAGATGAATTTTACCTGCATCTATGTATCCCATGATCTTTCAATCCTGGCCAATATCTCGAAGCGCCTGATTATCATGTACCTGGGGCAAATGATGGAAATGGCGCCAACCCGGGAAATGATTACAGATCCCTTGCACCCTTATACCAAAGCGCTCATTTCGGCGGTCGCCATCCCCGATCCATCTTATAACAGGCCCATTCCGGATATCAGGGGTGAAGTCTCGCAACCCATTGATCCGCCGCCAGGCTGCCGGTTCCAGACCCGCTGCATGCAGGTCATGGACGTCTGCAAGCGCATGCATCCACCCCAGTATGAGGTCCGGCCCGGGCACTATGTTGCCTGTCATCTCTATCAACCGACAGGCAGATCGAAAAAACGCCCTGATCAAAACTGACCCACTACAAACCCCATTTCAGAGGCATGGACATGGATGAAAAAAATCCAGCTTTGGATCTCAACAATAAACTGATCGTCTGCCGTTGCGAAAACGTCAGCCTGGGCCATTTGCTGCAGGCCATTCAACATTCCAGGGCCACCACCGTCAATGCGCT
>JAOZPY010000551.1:0-510 GCA_029932495.1 Desulfobacterales bacterium | reverse complement strand
AGGCCCCCGCGGTCACAAATGCCCCCGCTCCTGCCACCACCGCCAATGCGCTGAAGAAACTGACGCGGGCCGGGATGGGTCCCTGCCAGGGACGCACCTGCGCCCGAACAATTGAAAAAATACTGCAGCAGGAAACCGGCTCCCCGCTGGGAACCGAAACTTACCGGTCCCGTCCACCCGTTCGCAATATTGCGCTTGCGACCCTGGCTGCCGCCGCTGAGCAGTATCGCAGCCCCGAAGCTCCTGTCAGCGTGGTTATGTTGCGTATTTCCGATACTGACGAAACGAGCCGGGATCCTGACGACATGGAGAGCGGCTGAAAATGCAGTCGGCTGAAATTATCATCATCGGCTCCGGAATCATCGGATCATCCACAGCCTACTATATGGCCAAGGCAGGTGCCGATGTACTCCTTGTCGACAGGACCGGCCCCAATTGCAGCGGCAATGCATCCCAGGCATCTGCCGGCGGTGTGCGTCAGCAGGGGCGCGTCGCAGAAGAAATACCCCG
>JAOZPY010000550.1 GCA_029932495.1 Desulfobacterales bacterium | reverse complement strand
TTTATCTGTTCAATGATGGTTTCAGGGTCCAGAGTCAGGGCCCTGGCCAGGGCGGCGTAACCACCCTCGGCGATATAATCATAAATGTCTTCCGGATCGATATGACCGCATTTTTCCATGATCACCCGTTTTTCCTGGTTAAACCGGGCATACTCCATCACAGAGGGGATCATGTCGTTTTCCACCATGGCGCCGTAAACATGTTCAAAAAGGGGATCGCCGCCTTCCAGGAAACGCGTGACCAGCATTCGTGCCTTGCCCGCAGTCACTTCATGATAAAAAATAGGCGGAAATCCGGACTGCGGATAATCGATAATGACCACCGGCTCGGCGTAACAGTGACCGATGCAGCCCACGGTGCGGATGCGTGCCTCAAGGCCCTGTTCCGCAACTGCCTGCTCAAAGGCCAGTTTGGTGTCCAGGGCGCCGGAAGCAATGCCGCAGGTCGCAGTGCCGATCGAAATTTTCGGAGCCGGGTCCTGGGCCACGGCATCCCGACGTTTTTCGGCCTGCTGTCGGATGGCATCGAATGATGCGGCTATTTGATCTTTATTCTCCGGTTTCATGCTGTTTCTTTTTTCTTTGCGCTATTTCCTTTTCCACCTGGATACGGACAAAAAGTCCTTCCACCTTGCTCGGGGCCATGTGCCCCTGAACATCTTCGCCCACCAGAACCACCGGTGCCAGGGCACAGCAGCCGACACAGGCCACCCGTTCAATGGAGAATTCACGGTCGGCGGTGGTTTCACCCTCTTTGATCCCCAGTTTGCGTTCAAAGTTTTCGAGAATAATATCACCGCCCTTGACGTGGCAGGCAGTGCCCAGACAGACTTTGATCTGATATTTTCCAGGGGGATTGAACCGAAACTGATTATAAAAAGTGGCCACCCCGTAAACTTCGGTCAGCGGAATTGCCAGGTAATCGGCCACAGCCTGCAGGGCCTCAGTCGGCAGATAGGCCAGTTGCTGCTGAACGCGTTGCAAAATGGGAATCAACTGGCCCCGTTGCCTGTCAAACTGCTTCAGGTAGTCGGGCAGCCCCTTTAAAAAAATCTCTTCTTTGGCAAAAGGATCAGCATCCATGGGAAAAAGTGTCAGTGGTTGCGTGTTGCAAACTCAGGTTCAGAATAAAAAAATGCAGCTCGGGTTAAAGTTTTTCCAAAGCGCCGTATGCAGCCTGGATGCGGTCTTTTAACAGAAAACAGAATTTTTCCATGATGTTAAAACCAAATTCCTTATTGCCGAGCATCAGGTTGTTCAAGTCCGCCCCCCGCATCACCAGCAAACGGGTCGGCTGCTGACAGCGTGCCGAAGACATGAGCAGATGGCGCTGGCCCAGCAAGGTGGACCAGCTGCCCAGCACCCGGCCCTTGTCCAGGGCTTCAATGGTGACCGTGCCCTTGCGCACGCCAAGATCCACGGCTCTTTCAAGAACCACCTGCCCTTCAACAATCACGTACAGATGTTCACCGACATTGCCCTGCTCAAAGACGTATTGGCCGGCCTGAAATTCACGCGGCCAGCAAAGGGGTATAATCTGCTCCAAATCATTGTCAGCAAGGCCTTCGAAAAATTCACAGCCGGCCAGGGCCTGCTTGATCTGAGAAGGACCCATGAAGCGCCTCCTTTTTTATCGGCGATCGTCGCGTTCAATTCTTTTTAAATAACTTTGCATCAGGCGTTTGCCCAGGGCGGCGGAAAAATTCTGATAGAAAATAAAGCCATCATCCCGGTAGCGGTCGAGCAGCTGAATAAAAGCGCTGACATTAATTTTGAGCAGATCGCATCTTCTCAGGCACCGGGCCGTGGCCGTGTACTGCGCACGGCCTACCAGGGCGGCCCAGCCGAAGGATTCTCCGGTCTGGCTGCCGATGTGGACCTGTTTTTCGTCGCCTCCCATGCTCAGTGCGATACGACCGTTGATTAAAATATAGAAATAATCGGCTGGATCTCCGGAGCGAAACAACCGGGTTCCTTCCGGATGGGATTCCCGCAAGGTCACTTCCATGACTTTTTTTAGAAAATCCATTTTGATGCCGCGGAATAAATCGGCCTGTTTGAGATACATTACGCCTCCTTTATTAATTTTTTGGCCCGTGAAAGTTCATCACCGCTCAAAAAATAAACCAGGTCCAGGTCATTGATTTTTATCCTGCCGTACTAGGTATCGAAGGAAAAAGAGGCTGTCAATGTTGATCTGAATATCAGGCGCAAAATTTTGATCGCACCGTTCGGCAGACAGCATATTGAATCTCAAACAGCTGGGGCGCCGAAACCTAAAACCGGTGGCATCCCGACGGTTTCACAGACTTCCCGCAGCCCGTTGCCGGCCAGGATTGCAGCCTTCGGGGTAGTCAACCCGGCCTTGGCCAGCGCAATCTGGGAACATCCGGTTTGCAACACCAGCACATCATTTTTAATCAACTCCTTGACCAGTTCCACATGCAACCAGTCCTGTTTTACCCGCGGATTCACGCAGCCCACCACCCCGGCCACCCCACGGATACGGCCATTGATGATGTTGTCGTTCAGCGGGGTATATGAAGCGCGGAAACTGCCGCCAAGCATGTAATTGATGTACTCATGGGAAAACCCATGCACGCCGGTGTTGATAATCTGCGGAATTTCAATGGGCATGCTGCGGCTTTTAAAACGCCCGATGGCCTGAATAACGATCTCGTCGGCACATTCCAA
>JAOZPY010000549.1 GCA_029932495.1 Desulfobacterales bacterium | reverse complement strand
TTTACCTGCCAGGAGGACGAACAGAATGATTGATGATTTGATCAAGAAAAATCGGAGCTGCCGGCGTTTTGACGAAACGCATGCCGTCACGCTGCAAACCCTCAAGGAACTGATCGACTTGGGAAGGCTGTCTGCCAGCGGGGCCAACCTCCAACCACTGAAGTACGTGCTTAGCTGTGATCCGGCCAAAAATGCAGAAATATTTTCATGCCTCGGCTGGGCCGCATACCTCAAAGACTGGCCCGGGCCGGCACCGGGTGAACGACCGGCGGCCTATATCGTCATATTGACGGACACGGAAATCAGCCGCGATGCGGGCTGCGATCACGGCATCGCCGCCCAGTCCATCCTTCTGGGTGCCCGGGACAGGGAGCTGGCTGGTTGCATGCTCGGTTCGATCCAGCGCGATAAACTTAAAAAGGTTCTCGATATCGCCGACCGCTTCCAGATCCTGCTGGTTGTAGCCATCGGCAAACCCGTGGAAACCGCTGTCATCGAAACTGTGAGAGCTGACGGCAGCGTGTATTACTGGCGTGATGCCGCCGGTGTGCATCATGTGCCCAAGCGCAGCCTGGATGACATTATTGTGGCGCAGCACGGGTCCTGATAGCCTGCGAAAAGATTGCCTTTTGACCGTCGCCGGATATCATGATAAATTAAAGGATTCACAAAAAAAACAAAAAAAGGGGAGACTGTGCCAATGGGACCTAAAAAAGACGTCATCGACATTACCGTCGAGCTGGGTGGCATTACCAGTGAAGAGGCCGCTGTCGGGGTTTTTGAAGAGCGCATGGATACGGACAACCTGTCCAAGATACGGCAAATCACCCATCCCGATATGCGCATCAAAATTGCCAATGCCATTGTCATCTGCAACCCGGATACGATTTTTATTGACACCGGCTCTGCCGAAGATCGGCAGCACGTCCGGGATATCGCCCTGGAAAACGGGGAAGAAAAAAAACTTCCCATGGAAAACCATACCATCCATTACGATCTCAAAGAAGAGCAGGGGCGCATCATCGACCGCACTTTTTATATTTACAATGAAGGGGAGACGGTCAACTCGCTGGCGTTGAAAAAAGACCGCCTGGAGGCCCTTGGCGACATCAAAGACAAGATGACGGGTATTATGAAGGACAAAACCATGATCATCGGCTTTTACCTTCGCGGTCCCCTGGGCGCTCCGGCATCCAACCCGGCAGTGGAAATTTCCAGTTCGGCCTATGTTCTGCACAGCGCCGACATCTTATATCGCAACGTGTTTGCCGACATTAACGCGGAGGTGGAAAAGCTGGGACATTTTTATATCAACATCCACGGCCAGGGGTTGAACCGTGCCGAAGATCTGCCCAATGCCCGGGTATATATGGACCGCAGCCACCTGACCACTTTCAGCTGCTACTGCACCTATGCCGGCAACACCCTGCTGATGAAAAAAGGCAACCACCGTTTTTCCGTGGACCGGGCGGTCTACGAAAAAAGACAGGAACAGCTGGCCGAGCATATGTTCATCACCGGCATCGAAGGGCCCGGCGGCCGGATCACCTGGATGGCCGGGGCGGCCCCCAGTGGGTGCGGTAAAACCACCACGGCCATGGCGGGAGATCATTTTATCGGTGACGATCTGGCCCAGATGTGGATTGATCAAGACGGCTCGGTACGCTCCATCAACCCGGAAAAAGGCATATTCGGCATCGTTGAGGATGTCAACTGGGATGGGGACCCCCTGCTGATGGAGTGCCTGCGCAAACCCGGCACCGAGGTGATCTGGACCAATGTGCTGATTGATGAAAACGGCGTGCCCCAGTGGACCGGCAACGGCGAAGACACACCTGCCAGGGGGGTTAATTTCCAGGGACCGTGGCAGCGCGGCATGGTCGACGAAAACGGCAAACAAATCCCCATGTCCCATCCCAATGCGCGCTGTACCCTGGCAAACAGCGCCCTGGGAAATTACTCCGAGTACAGTGAGGACCCCCGTGGCGTCGAAACGCGCATTATCACATACAGCGGCAGGGACAGCGATACCATGCCGCCTGTCTGGGTAGCCAAAACCCCAGAAGAAGGCGTTGTCATCGGCGCCTGCATCGTATCGGCGGCCACCGCCACCGAAGTCGGCGCCACCGGTGTGCGCCGCCAACCATGGGCCAATGCGCCGTTTATTCCCGGATCGTTGGGCGATTACATGGCGGCTCAGTTCGAGTTTTTCGGCAGCTCCAAAATCGCCCCGGACAAGCAACCCATCCTGGCAGGCTTGAATTATTTTCTCACCGATGAAGCCCGGGGGGGGGCATCTAAAAAACTACTGGGCGAAAAAAAGGATGTCAAGGCCTGGATGGGCTGGCTTGAAAAACGGGCCCGCCGGGAAATCTCAGCAATTGAAACTCCCATCGGCTACCTGCCGAAATATGAAGACCTCAAGGAGGTGTTCAAAGCCAGAATCGACAAACCATACCCTCTGGAACTGTACGAAAAACAATTTTCGCTTTATATCGACAACATTGTCGACCGCATTGACCTGCAGCTTGATGCTTACGGCAAAGAAGAGGGGATTCCGCAAAAATTGTTTGAAATTCTGCAAAAACAGCGGCAGGAGCTTTTACAGTTAAAACAGACTTACGGGGCGATTGTCACTCCTGTACAGCTGGAAAAAGCACATTAGTGTCCATCCACAAACGGCATCTTTTGGCCCGCAGCG
>JAOZPY010000548.1 GCA_029932495.1 Desulfobacterales bacterium | reverse complement strand
ACCAACATCGGGTTCCGCTACAATATTTTCAAGGGACTGTTCCGCAATGACGAGCTGAAAAATTTCAGCGGCTCACTGCGCTGGGTCAACGGCAACAAATTTCGCCGCAATTTCCGGGACACCGCCTTTGATGTGGGTGCGGTTTATGACCTGGGAGCTGACGCGTCTGTTTTCGCCAGCTTTGCCACCACCTTCCGGATTCCCAACGTGGACGAGTTCGCCCTGGCCGCCGACAATTTGAAACCCCAGCAGGGTCGGCATCTCAATTTGGGCCTGCGCTACCGCTTCCGGGCCCTGGCCGAGGCGACCCTGACCCTGTTTCAGATGGAAATCGAAGATGAAATCCAGTATGATCCGCTGCAGCGCATCAACCGCAATTTTGATGACACCACCCGGCGGCGGGGCCTGGAAGCGACATTAAAGCTGCACCCTTTCAAGGTCCTTTATCTGTGGGGCAACTATACGTACATGGACGCGCGCTTTAAAAGCAGCCCCCATAACCGGATCCCCCTGGTGCCGCGCCATTCCGGCTCCTTCGGGATGGAGTGGCGCATTTTCGAACCCCTGCTGCTGGGGTTCACCGGCACCCTGGTGGGCGAGCGCTACGACGGCAATGACGTCGACAACAAAGCTTTTGCCAAACTGGACGCCTACAACATTTATGACGCCAAGCTGTCCTACACCTTAAAAAAATTCAAGCTGTTTGCGGGCATCAACAACATTTTCAACGAATACTACTCGACCGTGGCCTTCAGTGAATCCTACTACACCATGCCAACCCGCAACTACTATGGAGGAATCCAGTGGTCATTTTAAAAACCGTTCTGGCCGTCCTGATCGCAATCTTATTGACCATCAACGCGGCGGCCGGTCCCTATCCGCCGGCAGCCGGTCAGGCCGGCAGTACGGCCGTTCACAAGGACAATGACGATTTTGCCGCCTGGGCCAGTGGGTATGTAAATTATCTGCCCGGAGAAGATGTGACCTCCACCTGGCAAACCCCGCAAAAGGCGCTGGGAAAAGCCGAAGGATCCTCCACGGATATCGTCAGCCTGGGCCGCGGCGGGCGGATTACCCTGACCTTTGATTCGCCCATCACCAACGGCGCGGGATGGGATTTTGCGGTTTTTGAAAATTCCTTCAGCGACACCTTCCTGGAGCTGGCCTTCGTGGAAGTTTCCTCGGACGGCGCCACCTTCATCCGCTTCGACAACCACTCCCTGACTCCCGCTCCGGTGGGCGGCTTCGGCTCCCTGGATCCCACCGACATCGACGGATTGGCCGGAAAATACCGCCAGGGCTACGGGTCGCCCTTTGACCTTGCGGATTTGGCCACCCGCGATGAAGTCATCTCCGGGGCCGTCGACCTGTCGGCCATCACACACGTGCGCCTGGTCGATGTAATCGGCGACGGGTCGGCCCTGGACACGGACGGCCATGTTATCTACGACCCTTATCCGACCTCCCAGAGTGCCGGTTTTGATCTGGACGGCGTGGGGGTGCGCTATGAATCCCGGGCCAATGTTCCCCCCGATCAGCCGCATCCGGTTTCCCCGGCCGACGGTGCACTGAACGTGGCCCTGAATTCCACCCTGCGCGGCAGCTCTTTTTCGGATTCCGACGCGCCCGAAGGGGATTTCCATTATCAGACCCGCTGGCAGATCAGCGAGAATGCCGCTTTCACGGCCCGGGTGCTGGACGTCACCAGCCCGACGTCACTGACCCGGCTGGTATTAAGCCCGGCGCTGCTGCAGGCCGGCACCACTTATTTCTGGCGGATTCGCTATTTCGACAGCCAGAGTGCGGCCTCCGAGTGGTCCCCCGGCTTTTCGTTTACCACCGCTGCCAGCGGTGATGCCAACGGCAACGGCATCGTTGATGGCCAGGAACTGGATCCGGCCAGCACCGTGGATCTCAATGACGACGGCATTGCCGATGTCGACCAGATCACCGATCAGTACAAGGCATTCAACACGGTGGTGGGCGCCGGGCAGATGGCCGTGGCCGTGGCCGATCCGAATGTGGTCATCTAATCCATCGAGGCGCTGGATCCGGATGATTATCCGGACGGCGATGACAAACCGGATGACACCCTGCTGGGACTGGTGAGCCTGCGGCTGCGAGTGCAAAACCCCGCCGATACCGTGACGATCACCGTTTATCTGTCACAGCCGGCCCCGGACGGATACCAGTGGGTTAAATACGGGCCGGTAAAGGGTTGGTATGTTTTTCCGGGCGCGGTTTTCAGCTCCGGGCGCCGCTCGCTGGACATCACCCTGACCGATGGGGGGGCCGGGGACGGCGACGGGCTGGCCAACGGCCTGCTCATCGATCCCGCCGGCGCAGGGACCACCGATGACGACAGCGGATCCGCCGTCAAACCGCAAAGCGGCTCTTCAGGCATCAACGGCGGCAGTGCCATGTGCTTCATCACCGCTGCCGCCGGCCGCGCCGGGGGGAAACTGCCGGTTGCAATGATGGCTGCCGCCCTGCTCTTGTGTTTCGCCGGCATTCGTGCGCATAAAAGGTGACACGGACATGGGAACTCGAAGACAAATACCGGCCGCTTTGCTGGTGGTCACGGTGCTGCTGCTTGCGACGGCCGCCGGCGCTCGCATGGTAAAAGACCAGCTTGGGCGCAGCGTTGACCTGCCGCCCGATCCCCGGCGGGTGATTTCCCTGGCACCGAATATCACCGAAAA
>JAOZPY010000547.1 GCA_029932495.1 Desulfobacterales bacterium | reverse complement strand
GAGGTGCGCCGCATCGTGGAAGCGTTGCGGCCGGCCATGCTGGATGATCTGGGAATTCTGGCCACCATTACCTGGCTTTGCCGCCAGTTTCAGAACATCTATGGCAACATTCACATCAAAAGCCGCATCGAGCTCCAGGAACAGGACGTTCCCCCGGCACTTAAGACCGTGATTTACCGGATTTTACAGGAAGCCCTGAATAATGTGGCCAAACACAGCGGCGCTGATCGGGTGCGGCTGACCCTGGGAAAAAGCGGCGAGCGCCTTGAATTGACACTTTCTGACAACGGCATCGGTTTTGACCTGGATGGGGTGATGGCTGAAAATCCCTCGCGGCGGGGATTCGGGCTGGCCAGCATGCGCGAGCGCGCCAAGCTTTCCGGAGGCGTATTTGAAATTCATACCGCCACCGGCAAGGGAACCTCCCTTCAGGTGGTTTGGGAGGTTTAAGGAAATTATCGTTTTATTGATGCACCAGTCCCTTTTCCACGGCATACACGGTTAAAGCGGCGGTGTTGTGCAGGTCAAGTTTTTTCATCAAATTGGCCCGGTGCTTTTCCACGGTTTTTAAACTGATGCAAAGCTCGGCGGCAATTTCCCTGTTCCGGTATCCTTCGGCAATCAATTTCAGCACTTCCCGTTCCCGGGGGGAAAGGACTTGGCCGGAAGCGATGGAACCGGTCGTGTTTTTTCTTTCCAGGTAGCCGGTGATGATTTTTCCGGAAACAGCGGGACTCAGGTAGGGATTGCCGGCCATCACACTTTGGATGGCCAGAACCAGTTCTTCGTGGGTGGCGTCTTTGAGTACATAGCCTTCAGCGCCGGCCTGCAGGGTGGTCACCAGGTATTCCTCTTGCTGGTGGACGGTCAGGGCGATCACGCGGGTCTGCGGGTGGCGGTTTTTGATCTCCCGGATGGCTTCCATGCCGTTCATGCGGGGCATGGACAGGTCCATCAGCAAAAGATCGGGCTTAAGCTTTTCTACGCAGCGCACGGCTTCACGGCCGTCGCAGGCCTCCCCGACAATTTCAAAACCGGGATCGGTCGACAGCAATGCCCGCAATCCCTGCCTTAATAGGGTGTGATCTTCAGCCAGCACGATGCGCACTTTTTTTCCCATGCCATTCCTCTGCAAACCAGGCGGGCGAAATGGAACCCGAACGGGCGCCGGTTGCAATCTTAATCGTATTTATCATGGAGCCAGCTTATTTTCAAGCGGCTGGGGCGCGCGGCGGTGGGTTTGTTTCCGGGCCATACGATTCTTTTTTTGAAATTACCCATTGCCTGCGGTTTTGACTGCCCGGCTGAAATAAATCTTGACTTGGGAACCATTCTTACTAATATGCAATAACCGCCGTTCAGGGCTGAGTATACTTTTAACATTGAAGTCTATGATGCCAAGCCTGGAAAGGAGGTCATTGGGCGTCAGGAGGTATTCCCTCGAAAATGAGCGTGCCGGGAAAAAGGGGCAGGGCGTGGAAGGATTTTTTCAGTTTAGGCCTAAACAGGGAGGAAAACATGTTGAAAATGCGAAAAACAGAAATTTTATTCATAAGTCTGCTGCTGGCAGTACCCATGTTTTTTGGGGCTCCGGCCGTCGCCCAGGATGTCAAGGTAGATGCTGCGGTGCTGGAAAAGCTCCAAAAAACCATCGAACAGCAACAGCGACAATTGGAATCGATGCAACAGCAGTTGAACCAGTTGAAACAAACCGCCACCGATGCGCAGACCCAGGCCACCGAGGCCAAATCCAAGGCGGACGAGGCGGCGGATGCCGCCAAACACGCCACATTGGCGGTGAGTCCCATTGAAAGGGGCGTCACCTCCGGGCAGCCGCGGGTCAAACTGGCCATTTCCGGTCAGGTCAACCGGGCGGTCAATGTCATCGATGACGGCAAGAACACCACGGCGTATTTCGTGGACAGTGACGCCAGCAACACCCGGGTGCGCTTTATCGGTACTGCGAGGGCCACGGACGACCTGACGATCGGCTCACGGCTCGAGTTTGCGGCGGCATCCAACGAGTCCGGCGATGTCAACCAGAACAGTGAAGATTCCGGCGATTTGTTCAACGTGCGCTGGGCGGACCTGTCTTTGGCCAGCAAGCGTTTCGGCAAGCTTTACCTGGGACAGGGCGATACGGCCTCCAACAACGCGGCCGAGGTCGATTTATCCAAAACCGATGTGGTTGCCTACTCAAGCATTAGCGATATGGCCGCGGGGATGTTGTTTCGGCAAAACCGGAACGATAAATTAACCACCATATCAGTTTCCGATGCGTTTAAAAATTTGGACGGACTCAGCCGCAAAAGCCGGGTGCGCTATGACACACCCACTTTCTGGAATTTTCATCTCCAGGGGGGACTGGCCAGCAATCAGCGCTGGGATACTTCCCTGTGGTGGAGCGGGCAGGCCTTGGGTTTCAAGGCGGTGGCGGCGGCGGCACTTTCTGATCCCAACAAGGACAACACTGACCTGATTGTGGACGGTTCATTTTCCGCCCTGCACGAGGCCACCGGGCTGAACCTGACGCTGTCTGCCGGTCGGGAAGGGCGGGACCACCAGGGCGATGCCACCAACTTTTATGTGAAGGGCGGCTGGCTGACGCAATTTTTTTCCGTTGGCCAAACCGCTTTCGGCCTGGACTACACCCGCTCGGTGAATTTGCCCACTGGCCGGGATGACGGCTATTCCATCGGTGGGGA
>JAOZPY010000069.1 GCA_029932495.1 Desulfobacterales bacterium | reverse complement strand
GGGGCCAATGCCATTTTAGGGGATCTTGGAGCGGAAGTTGTCAAAATCGAAACCCTGGCCGGTGATCCGGAACGCTACTGGACCAAAGTGGCCAAGTTTGACCTGGCATTGAAAAACGGTGAAAGCTTGATTTTTGAAGCCTCCAACCGCAACAAAAAGGGGCTGTGCCTGGACATCCAACAACCCGAGGGCCGCAGGATTTTCAATCGACTGATTGGGCAGGCCGATGTATTTCTTACCAATTTAAGAAACAGCACCAAAACCGAACTTGGCATTGATTATGAAACCCTGTCCCGGTACAACCCCCGGATTATTTATGCCGGCGTATCCGGTTACGGTACCCGGGGCCCCATGAAAGACCTGGGGGCCTTTGACCCCCTCGGCCAGGCGCGTTCGGGGATGATGTTTGTCACCGGCAGTGATGAGCCGGCCATGTTGCACATCGGCCTGCTGGACCAGGCAACGGCCATTACGGTCAGCCATGCGATTCTCACCGCCTTGCTGTTTCGGGAACGTCGGGGTATCGGCCAGCAGATTCATGTTTCTTTATACAGCACGGCCCTGTGGGTGCAGTATATGAATTTGCTGATGGTCAGCATGCTGGCCGTGGATCCTTGCATACCTGCCGATCGCACCCTGCACTCGCCGCTTCGCAACCGGTTCTGCTGCCGGGACGGAAAGTGGATCCTGGGCACCCACCACCCGGAAGAAAAATACTGGACTACTTTTTGCCGGACCACCGGCCAAAGCGCGCTTCTGGATGATCCACATTTTACCAACCCATCAGGTGCCCCACGGAATTTCGAGCAGTTGAATGCCATTTTCGACGAGGTATTTAAAACCCGGACGCGGGATGAGTGGATGCAGATATTTTTAGAGCACGGCCTGATGTTCTGTTCGGTGCAGCGTATCGAAGAAGTCTGCCGGGATCCCCAGGCCCTGGAAAATGGATATTTCGAGGATTTTATCCATCCGGTGCAGGGCCCGGTTAAAATTCCCGGCTATCCGGTGCAATTCAGCGCATGCACGGCCGGCACGCAATCAGCGGCCCCCGGGCTTGGGGAACACACCGACGAGATTCTGGCGCAGCTCGGATTTTCACCGGCGGATATCAGGCGGTTGAGAAAACAGCAGATCGTTGGGTAAAAGGAGAAAGGGCAGCCGGTGCAGGAAGAAAAACAAAATACCATTGGATATATTGCCGGACAACATTCGCTGGATCCGGATAAAGCTACGATTATATTTATTCACGGTGCCGGGGGAGCCGCTGTTTTCTGGCAAACCCAGGTCGATGGGCTTGCCGGGCGGGTCAACACGGTGGCCCTGGATCTGCCCGGTCACGGTCGTTCTGATGGCAGCGGCCGACAGCAGATTGCGGACTATGCCCGGGTGGTGGCGGATTTTATCCGGCAAATCGAGGCGTCGCAACCAGTCGTGTGCGGGCTGAGCATGGGAGGGACCATCGCCCAGCAACTGATGCTGGATGAACCGGACCTGGTCAAAGCGGGTATCCTGATCAGCACGGGGGCGCGGCTGAAAGTGGCGCCGGCTATTTTTGAGGCCATTGAAAACGATTATCAGGGCTTTGTGGACATGCTGGGCCGCTTCGGCGCTTCGCCGAAAACGGACCCGGCGCGGCTTGAGCCGTTTAAACAACAAACCGCTGCCTGTGCTGCGCAAATTACCCGCAACGACTTTCTGGCATGCAACGCATTTGATGTCACCGGGGAGCTGGGAAAAATCCGACTGCCGGTCCTGATAATCACCGCTGAAGACGACCGGCTCACCCCGGCCAGGTACGGTGAGTTTCTCGCAGAAAACATCCCCGATGCCGTGCGGGTGCACATCATGGACGCTGGGCACATTGTAGCGCTGGAAAAACCAGAAGAGGTCAATCGGGTCATCACCGGTTTTCTGGATCGCATCGGATTTTGAATAATCCGGGTTGGGTCGTTGGCGGATCCTCCCTGTGAACGCATTTTTAAAACGGCACCCCGGGTGTGGCCTGCTTGTCAGCAAATTTGAAATTTCGTCGGCAATATGATATATTTTAAAATATAATTGAGTCTCATCGCAGCAACGCTTTTGTTGCAGACGCCTGCCCTTTGTCTCCACAGCCGCAGCGGCCGACCTGGATGCTTCTCAGCACCGGAAAGGTTCGCCACGAGTGTTCCGAGGATCCATCGTATGGAAGAATATGTATGGATTTCCAAGGCTGCCTATCACAAACTTTGCCGGCAGCATTCCCTGATATCCGCGATGATTGAAAATGTGCAGGAACTCGCTCTGGCTACCGATGAAACCGGCCGGATCCTGTTTGCCAATTCGGCTGGCCGCAAATTTTGCGGGTATCGTAAAAATGAAATGGTGGCCGAAACCATCGATCGGTTTTTCAACCTCACACGGGGGCAGAAAAACCGGATCGAACGATGCCTGAAAAAGGACATGAACCAGACTTTCGAGACGGTTGCGGTTCGAAAAGACGGCTCACGGTTTCCCGTACAGATGAGCGTCTCCCCGATGACGTCGGGGCCGGTAAGCCACGGTCTGGTCATCATTGCCACCGATATCAGCGAGCGCAAACATTCCCAGAAGGCCCTGATCGAATCTCATATCCGATTTTTAACCGTTCTCGACGGCATCGATGCGGATATTTACGTCGCGGACATGGACAGCTATGAAATTTTGCTGATTAACCGTCACATGCGCAACAGCTTTGGTGAAGACCTGGTGGGCAAGACCTGTTACAAGGTGTTTCGCAACGAATCTGTTCCCTGCGCTCACTGCACCAACGGTCGGCTGGTGGATTCAAACGGCACACCGACCGGGGTCTGTGTCTGGGAAGGGGAAAACCCCATCACCGGCAGATGGTACATCAACTATGATCGGGCGATCCAGTGGGTGGATGGCCGGATCGTAAGACTGCAGATCGCCACTGACATTTCGCGCGTCAAAGATCTGGAAAAAGAAAGCCTGCGAATTCAGGCTCAGCTGCAGCAGGCCCAGAAAATGGAAGCCATTGGCACCCTGGCCGGTGGAATCGCCCATGATTTTAACAACATCCTGTCAGCCGTGATCGGCTATACCGAAATTGTGCTCGGAGATGTTGCCCGGGGATCCGCCCGGGAAAAAAATTTGAAGGAAGTGCTCAAGGCCGGCAATCGCGCCCGCGACTTGGTTAAACAGATCCTGACTTTCAGCCGCCAGACCGAACAGGAATTTAAGCCGGTTCAGATCAGCCGGATTATTCCCGAAACATTGAAGCTGCTGCGGGCATCTCTGCCGACGACGATCCAGATCGAGCAGAACATTCACAGCAGTGCAGCTGTTATGGCGGATTCAACCCAGATTCATCAGGTGCTCATGAACCTGGCTACAAACGCCGCCCATGCCATGCGGGCCAATGGCGGCCGGCTGGTAATTGACCTGCGTGAGGTGGACCTCGATCAAGCTTTCATCCAGCAGCATCCATCCCTGTGCCCCGGTACCTATCTCCAGATGAGTGTCCGCGATACCGGACACGGCATGGGGTCAAATGTCATCGACCGCATTTTTGATCCATTTTATACCACCAAGCAGCGTGGTGAAGGCACCGGCATGGGCCTTGCCGTGGTGCTGGGTATTGTTAAAAGCCACGGCGGCACGATCACCGTGCAAAGCGAGATCGGCAACGGTTCTGTTTTCGATGTTTTTCTGCCCGTCATCAACCAGGAAGTCAATGACATGGTTGAGCCCCAAACCCCGATTCCCACCGGCAATGAGCACATCCTTTTTGTCGATGATGAGAAAGCCCTGGCTGATCTGGGAAAAATGATCCTTCAACGGCTGGGCTATACCGTCACCATTCGAACCAGCAGCCTGGAGGCTCTGGAGTTGTTTATGGACCAACCCCAGGAGTTTGACCTGGTCATTACCGACATGACCATGCCGAATATGACCGGCGACGATCTGGCGCGCAAGTTGATGGACATCCGGAGCGATATTCCAGTGATTTTGTGCACTGGATACAGCGAACGAATTTCCGGAGAAAAAGCCCGGCAGATCGGCATCCGGGAATTTATCCTCAAGCCCATTGTGATACGCAAACTGGCAACAGCCGTTCGTGGTGTGCTGGATGGAAACCAGTAACAGATTTAAAAAAGAAGTGCTTTTGACAGAAACAGGCGGGTTGCGTATAATTAAAATCTAAATCTGAATTGCCCGTTATTACGTGCAATGGCTACGACTATTGCTGGGCATACTGTAAATACGGCTTTGGGGGATAACTTTGAGACTGGTAACACGGGCGGATTTTGACGGTTCGGTATGCGCGGCCATACTTCTTGAACTGGGACTGGCAGGCGAAATTTTTTATGTTCATCCCAAGGACCTGCAGGATAACCGGGTGCAAATCGGTGAAAATGATATCCTCGCCAATGTACCCTATGTCGAAGGATGCGCTCTGTGGTTTGACCATCACTCCAGTGAACACGAACGGCTGAATTTACAGGGCCGATTCAAAGGCGCCAGCAAACCGGCCCCCAGCGCCGCCCAGGTGATCTATGAATATTATCAGACCAATGCCGCCTACACGGAAAAGTTAAAGAAATTTGCCGACCTGGTAAAAATCGTCGGGATTGCCGACTCGGCCGGCTTCGAGATAGATGACATTCTGGCGCCCCGAGGTTGGGTGATGCTGGCCTTTATTGTCGATCCGCGCACCGGTCTGGGCTACAAACGAACCTTTCGCATCAGCAATTTCGAACTGATGAAGCGACTGCCCGACCTGTTGCGAACCATGACTGTTGAAGAAATCCTGGCAACCGCGGATTTTCAGGAGCGCATCCAGGCCTATCGAGAAGAAACATCACGCTATCAAGCTATGCTATCCAAACATACACGCATTGAAGGCGATGCAATCGTTATTGACTTTCGGGGTGTTGAACAAATGCCAGTCGGCAATCGTTTCCTGGAATACGTCCTGTATCCGGAGCAAAACATATCCATCCGTATCGTCGACGGCAAAAATAACGGATTTGCGATGATTTCCGTTGGCCACAGCATCATCAACCGCACCTGTCGCGTGAACGTGGGGTCCATGGCTTTGAAATACGGCGGCGGCGGTCACAAAAAGGTGGGCACTTGCCAGGTGGCCTATGAGCGGGCCGACGACGTCGTCCGAGAAATGCTGCAGGTCATCAATGCAACCTGATTCGTGCCCTAGCGGGTTTTTTGCGCGAACCGGGAAAGAATGTAAGTTTCAAGATCGTCAAGCAGGCGGCGACCATCGGCGCTCAGCTCGTCGTTTTGTTTCAGTTCGTTGATTTCGGCCAGGGCCTGGACCGGCGTTGTGCGCCGGTTTTGACGGTAATCGACGATGGCATCTTCCGCTTTGCCGGGATTGACTTGCTGCAGGTACTGGTTAAACTCCCGCAAAAAAGAGTCCGGCACATGGGACGGATAATTTCTGCACAGCACACGCCGGGCAAGCGCCCGGGCGTCAGGGCTTGAAAACTGGTCGATCAGCTTGGCCTTTTTTTCCGGGGAAGCCCGGTGAAACGCGCGGCATGTTGTTTCATCGTTCCGGGAGTAAAACCCGATTTGATACAGGGAGGCATCCGGGTCCAGCTCCGGGATGAACGGGTAGCTGAACTGCCGGTAATAATTTATGATGTGCTGGAAGAGTTCCGGATTTTGTTTCAGCCATTGAATGTTTTCCGCGCCAAGCGCCCGACGTTCATCTCCCAAACCGTGCCAGTAGCGCTTGTGAGGCGGCAGCAGGATACCGGGTTCTCCGAAGCGTTTGCGGATCACCCAGGTGGTTTCGGCGATGGCCTCAGCGCTGGTTTGCTGCAGCTGCGGCAGGTCCAGGCGCAGCCACAGGCTCTGGTTGGGGTACGCAAGCGAATTGCCAATGGAAATCACCGGTACCTGATAATTCCGGGCGGGGCCGTATTCACCGGCCACCATCAGGGCCTTGCGGTGGCTGCCGGCGGCACTTTCAAAAACAACCGGCAGTTCTTCAGTGCGATGCCGGTCGGTTTCTTTGTCGAAATACCCTTCAAGGTAATCCCAAGTTTTTTTTTGTTTAATAAATCGGCGCGCCAGTTCAAGGGTGGTCTCGACATCCACCAGGGCATCGTGGGCCTGGCCAGCGGCCAGATGATTGGCTGCTCCCAGGTGCTCCAGCTTCAGTGATGGTTTGCCGTCGATCTGCGGCCAGATTAATGCCTCCCTTTTGTAAAGCCAGTAAATAATGGCCATGGGGTACAGATCCATGCGGCCGCAACCGCTTTTAAATTGATGGGTGTAAGGGGGCAGCAGGTTGCGGTGGAAGGCAAAGCGTAAAAATTCATCATCGAAACCCAGGTTGTTATACCCGATGCTGATGGTGCCCTGCCGGTTCATCAGGCGGTGGATTTCCACCATGGCCTCGTATTCACACAGGCCCGATGAAAAAGCGCTGATGGAAATGTGGTTGGTCAGGATTGCCGCCGGTGACGGGACGACATCCGGCCGCAGCTTGACTTTGATGTTGTGACGGCCAATTTCGTTCAGTCGGCGGTCGGTGCGGATGGCCGCAAACTGCAGTACCTGGTCAAAGGCCCTGTTGAGCCCCGTGGTTTCGATGTCGTAAAAAAGGAAGGTGGTTTCCATGGGATCAGGTTCTGCGATCCCTTGGATTTTGTCAAGGCTAAAAAACGCATCCTGCCGTCGCGCGGGCGTTCATAGCGCCTCAGTGGGTATCAAAACTAAGATCCGCCTTGCTGTAGCCGAACTCCGCCAGGAGTTTGCCGGCCGTTTTGACGATTTCATCGGGGCTCAGCTGGGTTTCCACCCAGATGTCCGTGCGTTTGATTTTTTCCGGTATGCGAAGTTGATCGGAATAGCGGGAAAAATACGGCCGCTGATCATTGGATATCCACAGTACTTTTTCAAAATCCTTGGGATGGGTGGCGGCAAAGTGATTGCAAAGGGTAATGAGTACATCCTCCCAGGCGCGAACCGTGTGCGTCCGACCGTTGAAACTGAAGGCCTTGATTGATTTGTCGGCGTAACTTTCAGACGCCGGGGGGGGATTTTTTGGCTGCTTTTTCGGCGCAGCCGGAGGCAGCTCATCTCCGAGTTCCATGATTTCCGGTTCCATGGCGACCGACGGTGGGGCGACACCGGAACTGCGGGCCGCCTTAATCAGCCATTTGTCGATATGCTGGCCCAGAAAATTTTCCACCGATTTGGAATCGATTTTATAACCGCACAGTTTCTCGGTGTTTTCACTCAACAGTTCGACAAATATCTTATTGGGTTCGGAAATGATTTTGTTCCAGGCCTCCGGGAGAAAATCGGCCGCCATTTTTTGCTTTTTCTTCTGAAAGAGCGCTTTGGCTGCTTTAAGTGCCTGGCCCCGGGCCACCCTGTTTTTTGTCAGCAAATCGATCAGTCGGTGGGCATAGGCTTCCGGTTTTTGCTTTAAAAGATCAATGGAATAAAACCATTTTTGCTGCCAGCCCCCTTTGGCCGGAATCAGGTAAAACCACCAGGTGATCCCATTGGTCAAAATGGCCAGGTTGATCGATTCCCGGGTGGCGAAATTAACGAAATTTTTCTGATACTTGTCCAGTTTTTCGTGGACCCGCTTGACCTCGATGAAAACCTTGTTGGTATTTCGAATCCGCAGGGCATAGGCGACACTCGATGAATTGGCGGCATAATCGGGATACACTTCCTCCACGTTGAAAATATCCCAGTCCAGAAAGGATAACAGACGCAGAACGATGGCCTGTTTGGTGGCCGCTTCATCAAATGAAGGCAGCTTCTTGTTGGATTTCAGCTCATCGATAAACGCAATGATCTGTTTTTTCATGATTTCCTCCGGTATTCACCTGCGGCCGATAAAACCCCACGGGCGGCGTTGGTACCATTTCTATAGAATTATCGGCGCTTGCCGCTGAAACTTGAGGATATTGAATCAGGTTTCCACATGGACCCGCAACCAGCGTTTCGACCAGAAACCAGCGGCCAACAGCAGCGAGTAACACACCATGTACAGCCCCAGGGACAACCAGGCCGCATAGATCCCCATTTTAAAATAGCGGGTTAACAGCAGGGTCAGGCCCAGGGCGAAAACCACGATGGAAATCAGTTCCGTGACCAGGGGATATCTGCCCCAGCCGTTGTGGGTGAAGATAATCTCGAAAGGAAATCCAATGATATTGATGAAGATGAAAACGGCAAAAAATCTCAGGCCCTTGACGCCAAGGGCGATGGTTTCCGGCTCCTGGTTGAATATCTTGACGATGGCTTGCGGAAATACCAGGATCAGCCCCACCAGGATGACACCGAAAAAAAACGCGAGATATTCCGTGGCGTATCCATAGCGCACAGCCTCCTCCGGCTGGTCGCAACCGAGATGATTGCCGATGAGAATCGATCCGCCTTCGGCAAAACCGCCTATCAGGGTGCGGTTGAGCATGAACATGGTAAAGATAATATGGGTCACCGCCAGATGAAGGGTGCCGATGCGGGCGATAAGGGATTCATAATATAGGAAGATGGAAAGAACCAGGCCCAGCTGAGCCATCATGGGACACGAGGCGATAAAAATGTCTTTCATCAAACCGAACTGCAGGCCACCAAATCTGCAGCACTTGTAGTTTCTGGTATTTTTCGCAAAAAAAACATGGCCTGCCAAATAGGCTGTTCCCATGGCCTGGGACAAAACAGTGCCAACGGCGGCCCCCTCGATGCCCAAAGCCGGGAAACCGAATTTGCCGAAAATCAGCACGTAATTGAACAGGATGTTCAGTACATTGAATCCCACCGTGGCCACCATGATCACGCGGGTCAAGTTAACCGCTGCCAGAAACCCGTAGAGGGTATAAAATATACCCGCCAGGGGCATGGCCCACTTGATAATCCGGATATAGGAATCCGCCAGGGACACCAACTGCGCGTCATCCAGCAGCCAATGGAGAATGTCCTGCGAAAAGGCAGCGATGAGCATTGCAGCAATGCCGACTGCAAAAGAGACCACCATGGAGTTGTCAAGAATTTCCCCGGTGTGACGCTGCAGGCGGATATAGAGTGTACTGGCGGCAGTTTTGGCGGCCTTCTGCCGTCCATAGCGGCGGGCTGCCAGGGCCTGGGTCCCCGGGGCAAAGGGCCAGACAATCACCCACATAATTTCGGCAAACAGGGTGGCAATGGCAATGGCCGCCAGGTACTGGGTTCCCAGGCGTCCCACCATGGCCGAATCCGCGATGTACATGAAAAACTCGGATACCATCCCGGCCAGAAGGGGCGCTCCCAGGGTAATGACATTCAGGAAGTGTTTGCGGGTCAGCATTTGGTATAACTCATTGCAACTAAAAAAAGCGGTCTATCAGGTTGAAATAAAAATAGACCAGTGGTCGGAACCAAGGCCTGCCGGAGTCGAATGGCCGCCGTGGTGCCGGTGTACCCGCTGCCGATCACCAGCACCTGCGTTTTTTCCGGCAGGTTGCCCGTGGAAAATGACTTTGAAATCGGCGGCGGGTCAAGCCAGAAGGAGATTTGTTGAAAGTTTGCGCTCGTTTTCATGTTTTTCCTAACTTAAATCTCGCGCTTTAAAGCACGCGACACGGTGCTGATTGCCGGCATCGAGCAAATCGGGTTTAGCCTGGTGGCACCTTTTATCCCCGTAAGGGCAACGGGGTAAAAAATTGCAGCTGGACCGGTTTTCTTCAGCAGCCGCAGGCACATATCCTTTGATCGGCAGCTCCGACTGGGGCACGGTGGGATCCGGGTCCGGCACCGCGGCAATCAGTGCCTGGGTGTAAGGGTGCAGCGGATGATGAACGATATCTTCAGCCGGTCCGATTTCCAGGATCCGCCCCAGGTACGTGATGGCAATCCGGTCACAGATATAGCGGGCCGTAACAAGGTCATGGGTGATATAAATAAACGAGATGCCGAATTTTTTTTTCATCTGCAGCAGCAGATCTAGGATGCCGATGCGTACCGAAACATCCAGCATGGAAATCGGTTCATCGGCGATGACAAAACTTGGTTGCAGCACCAGCACCCGGCCGATGCTCACCCTTTGCAACTGCCCCCCGCTGAGCAGGGCCGGATATTTATGCCAGAATTGATCCGGCGGGCGCAGCTCCACATCTTCGAGGGTTTTATGAATCAAGGCCGCCTCCTTGACCCGGTCTGGGGCCAATCCATGAATCCGGATCGTCTGGGCCAGCGTGTCGGCAACTGTCCGGCGGGGGTTCAATGATCCGAACGGATCCTGGAATATCAGCTGCATTTTAGGCCGGTAATGTTTAAATGCTGCCCTGCTCAGCGACATGATTTCTGTGCCTTTGTAATACACTTGGCCGGCGGTGGGCTCGGTCAGCCGTAAAATTGTGCGGCTCATGGTGGATTTGCCGCAGCCGCTTTCACCGACGAAGCCCAAAATTTCGCTTTGCTTGAGGTTGAAACTGACATCGTCAACCGCCCGGACGTGGCTG
>JAOZPY010000068.1 GCA_029932495.1 Desulfobacterales bacterium | reverse complement strand
AATGGCGTGAGTCGGTGGTGCGGGAAGGCGATAGAGTGTACGTGAGTCCCAGCGGAAAGCAATACAACATGAGTCTGTCCAACACCTGCCTGGACTGTCACTCCAACAAGGCGCAGTTTTGTGACCGTTGTCACGATTACGCCTCGGTCAGACCTTATTGCTGGGATTGTCATCTCGATAACCCGAAGGAGAAAACGTGATGGACAGCAGTAGAAGACGCGTTTTGCAGTTTTTTGGTATTTCTTCGCTGGCACTGATGACCCGGCCGGTTTACAATGCCCTGGCCACCGAAGGTCACGCTGAAAAATCCAGGGAACATATCAAGCGGGGCGAAAAGGCCCTAACGGCCAAACAATGGGCGATGGTCATCGACACGCGCCAGTTCGAGTCCGTTGAGGACATGGAGCCGCTGATCGAAGCCTGCAATAAAATCCACAACATTCCGCACTTCGAAGACAAGCGCCATGAGATCAAGTGGATCTGGGAGGAGCATTACCACAATGCCTTCCCGGGCAAGGCCGCCCAGTTTTTAAGCGAGGAAGTTGAAAATCGGCCGTTTCTGGTTTTATGCAATCACTGTGAAAACCCGCCCTGCGTGCGGGCCTGTCCGACCCAGGCGACTTTCAAGCGCGCATCGGACGGCATCGTGCTGATGGATTTTCATCGCTGCATCGGCTGCCGGTTTTGCATGGCAGCCTGTCCGTTCGGCGCCCGCAGCTTCAACTGGCGCGATCCACGCCCGTTCATCAAGCAGACCGATGCCAAATTTCCCACCCGGACCAAGGGGGTGGTTGAAAAATGCAATTTTTGCGCCGAGCGGCTGGCCGAAGGCAAACTGCCGGCCTGCGTGGAGGCCGCCGAAGGCAAACTGGCCTTCGGCGACCTGTATGATCCGGATTCCGAGGTGCGCGAGCTGATCAAAACCAATTACACCATTCGCCGTAAACAGGAGCTGGGCACGGAGCCGTGCGTTTACTATATCGTGTGAGGTGATTATGCTTGAATTAGCAATCAAAGGAACCAAAAGATACTATGGCTGGATGACATTTCTGCTGGTCATCATCGGCATCGGTTTTCTCATTTACTTAAAGCAGCTGGATTTCGGGCTGGGGATCACCGGCATGAGCAGGGATGTCTCCTGGGGGTTTTACATCGCCAATTTCACCTTTCTCGTCGGAGTGGCCGCCGGCGGGGTCATGGTGGTGCTGCCCTATTATCTGCACGATTACAAGGCCTTCGGCCGGATAACGGTTCTGGGGGAATTTTTGGCCATCGCCTCGGTGATCATGTGCCTGCTGTTTATCATCGTCGATCTGGGCCAGCCCATGCGGATTTTCAACGTCTGGCTTTATCCCACCCTGCACTCGGTGCTTTTCTGGGACACCATCGTGCTCAACGGCTATCTGTTCCTGAACCTGGTCATTGGCTGGAACGTGCTGGAGGCCGAACGCAACAGTGTTCATTACCAGGGCTGGCTGAAACCGCTTATTTATCTGTCGATTCCCTGGGCTGTCAGCATCCACACGGTCACCGCTTACCTGTTCTGCGGATTGCCGGGCCGCGGATTCTGGCTGACGGCCATCCTGGCACCCCGCTTTCTGGCCTCGGCCTTTGCCGCCGGACCGTCGCTGCTGATTTTGCTTTGTCTGATCATCCGCCGGATCACGAATTTTGACCCCGGCCGGGAGCAGATTCAGTCCCTGGCCAAAATCGTGGCCTATGCCATCTGCGTCAACGTGTTTTTCTTCCTGTGCGAGGTGTTCGTGGCTTTTTACAGCAATATTCCCGAGCACATGGCACACCTCAAATATCTTTTCGTGGGTCTGCACGGCAAAGCGGCCTATGTGCCCTGGATGTGGGCGTCCTTTTCCCTGATGGCCGTGGGCATCATCCTGACGGTGGTCCCGGCCACCCGTAAAAACGAAGGGGTGCTGGCTGTGGCCTGCACGGTCATTTTCCTGGGGACCTGGATCGACAAGGGCCTGGGGATGATCGCCGGCGGGTTTACGCCTTCCCCCCTGCACCACGTCAACGAGTATATTCCCACCCTGCCCGAGATCGTCATCGCCCTGGCGGTGTGGGCGACGGGATTTTTAATCCTGACAGTGCTGTTTAAAATCGCCGTCGGCGTCAAGGAGGAAGTCGCGTAGCTTCGGGAAGCGGTCTTTTAACTGCTTGGACGGTTTTTAAAACAGGTCGCCTGATTTCAGGGGGCCTGTTTTTAGTGATGCCAGCCGGGGCATCGTGGCCCTAGTTCAACTTAAAACGGATCGGCACCTTGACCCACATCTGCGCCGGGGCACCGTTGATGGCCCCGGGGGCAAAAAGCCATTTTTTCACGGAAGCCACGGCGGCCCTGTCCAGAATGGCATGACCGCTGGACCGAAAAAGTTTCAGCTCCTTTATTTTTCCGTTTTCATCCACCAGGACTTCCAGCACCACGGTGCCCTCGAATCCCTTCTGTCGGGCCCGGCGGGGATATCGCGGAGCGGAATTTTTGACATACAACGGCCGGGCCATTGTGGTGGTCCCGGATGCCGACGGTCTTGTTTTGTCTGCTGTTGTCGGGGTGCCGCTATGGGGAGCGGAAGTGATGGCGGAAGGAATACCACTGGAAGCAGGGGGAAGTTGGGGCTTTTTTTCCGGGAAACTTCCGCTTTCCTTTGGATGTATGGGTTGACGGACCGGCGCGGGGGCCGGCTGCTTCCGGATTTGCGGCTTAGGCCGGGAAATTTCGGCCGCCGGCTTTGTGCGGGTCAGCCGTTTGAGGCTTTTTTTGGGTTTGGGGGGCAGGGGCCTTTTTTCAGGCGTGGGCGGCATTTGCGGGGCCATGGTTTTGGCGATCGACCGTGGCTTGTGGGGCAGGGGCGCACTTTTTGGGGGCCGGGCAATCTCGGGAGCAATGGGGTGAGGTTTGGGGGCGCTTTGTGCCTTTTTGCCTGCCGGGACTTTATCCGCCCGGGAATACTTGACGGCTGCCAGGCTGATGGTGACGGGTTTCGGCGGGCCCGGCGGGGGTGAAAAAACATTCAGCCAGCGCCCACCCAGGAAAAAAACCAGTCCATGGATGGCTAAGGCCAGTATAAATGCCGTCAGAAACCGTTTCACGGCTGTTTTTCCTGGTCGGCCTGCAGGCTGATGCGGTTGATCCCTGCCAACCGGATTTTGTCCAGGACCTGGAAAAGTGTCTGATAGGCCAGGGTGCGGTCGGCAAAAAGGAGCACCCCCGGCTGTTTGTCTTCCCCGGCCCGGGCCTTAAGCACCGTGGTCAGTTCATCTAAGTCGACCGGCTGTTTGTCCACATAGATGCTTCCGTCAATATCGACCGTTACCGACAGGATTAGTTTTTTATCGACCCGGGCGGTTTCCGATATTGGCAGATCCACCGGCATGCCACGATGAACGGCCATGGACAGCATGGCATAGATAAAAAACACCAGCAGTAAAAATACGATATCGATCAAAGGCAGCATTTCGATGCGTGCTTTTTTAACCAATGGCGCTTGAATTTTCATTCGAACGTCTCCCTGCCATTGCTGCCGGCTGATCTGTTTTGCGGGAACTCAGCTCCAGGCTGGTGGCATACTGTTCGATGGACAGGACAGCATTTTCAACCCGGGAATTAAAGTAATTATAGGGAAATACGGACAGAATCGCGATTCCCAGGCCGGCGGCGGTGGTAATCAACGCCTGGGCAATGCCGGCCGTTACGGCCTGGGGATGTTCGATGCCGGTGGTTCCCAGCATTTCAAACGAAGATATGATCCCAATGACGGTGCCGAAAATTCCCAGCAGCGGGGCGACGGTAATCATGGTATCCAGTACGGGCATTAACCGCCGCATGCGTTTGATTTCTTCGCTGGCCGCCGCTTCCATGGCCTTGACCATGGAAAATTCGCGATGGACAATGCCGCTGATCAGAACTTTAATGACAAAATCCTTGCACCCGGCGGTTTTTTTGCGGATCGTTTCCAGTTCTCCGCGGCGATAAAGCTCCAGGACTTCAGTGATCAGCGCCGGCTTTCGCTGCAGGCCCTGTTTTATCCAGAAAATCGTTCGGTCGATGATGACGCTCAGGGCAATGACCGAACAGGCGAGCAGCGGATACATGACCGGCCCGCCCTTGCTGAAAAATTCCCACATGAGTATTCCTTTCATTTCCCGTGGCGTCGGTTGCGATGCGGTGAATTCAGCGGTTTAATCGACATCCACTTCGGGGTTTAAATATTTGCGGGGCACCGGGGTTACCCGCGGAAATCCGCCCAGCGGGCTTTTGTCCACCAGTAGTTTACACCCGTAGGCATATTCCAGGTCCTGGAAGGTGAGTACTTCGCCGGGCTTTCCCTGTTTAACGATGCGTCCGGTTTTGAGCAGCAGTAACTGATCGCCGTAAATGGACGCCAAGTTGACATCATGAGACACCATGACGATGGTCACGTCTTTTTCTTGTTGGAAGCTTTTCATCAAATCCATGACCTGGATCTGGTGGGCAAGGTCCAGGGATGCCGTGGGTTCATCCAGCAAAATGATTTCCGGCTGCTGACAGATTGCACGGGCGACCAGGATGCGTTGGCGCTCCCCGCCGCTGAGCTGGCCCATCCTGCGCTCAGCCAGGTGCTCCACAGAGGTAAAAGCCATGGCCTGCCGGGCGATTTCAAAATCAGCTGTCTGCTCGAGTCCCAGGATGCCCAGATGGGGGGCACGTCCCATCAAAACAAATTCGGACACCCGGAACGGAAAATCAAGGGCCTCCATTTGGGGCACCAGGGCCATCCGCCGGGCCAGAGCCCTGCGGGAAAAGGCTTCGATGGGTTTGCCCATGATGCGAACTTTCCCGTGCCGGGTTTTCAGGGTGCCCGCCAGCAGGCGCATCAGGGTGGTTTTGCCGGAGCCATTGGGTCCGATGATCACAAAGAAATCCCCCCGGCCGACCGTAAACGAGACATCCCGCAGGACGGGTTCGGTTTCGTATGTAAACTCCAGGTGGTCAACGTTGACGGCAGCTTTCATTTTGCGGATCTTTTCAATAAGAGGATGAAAAGTGGCGCCCCGATCAAAGCGGTGACCACCCCGGCCGGCATCTCTCCTTGACGGGGAAGGGTCCTGGCCAGCACATCGCATAAAATCATATAAGTTGCTCCCCCCAGCACACAGGCCGGTACCAGCACGCGGTGGTCGGGTCCCAGCAACAGGCGCAGCAGGTGGGGCATGACCAGCCCCACAAAACCCAGCAGTCCGCACTGGCTGACCGTGGCGCTGACCATCAACGAGGTGGTTACCAGCAAAATGACGGTGACGGCCACCAGGTTAACCCCCAGGCTGCGGGCGGTTTCTTTTCCCAGCAAAATCAGGTTCATACTGTTGGATAGCCAGAACAGCAC
Organism: Desulfobacterales bacterium; assembly: GCA_029932495.1. Lineage (GTDB taxonomy): Bacteria > Desulfobacterota > Desulfobacteria > Desulfobacterales > JAFDCJ01 > JAFDCJ01. The sequence continues at coordinate 5,101 of JAOZPY010000068.1, read as the reverse complement.
GGTCAGGCACGGGACCATGATAACCGCCAGTATGAAAACCTGGTGAAAACCGGCCAGGGACAGGTCGCCCATCAGCCAGAAGATGATATTGTGGATCCGGGCATCCTGGGTGATGGACACCAGAAACATGATGACTGCCGAGCAGAAGGCATTGACCATCACACCGGACAGCAGCAGGGAATTTTTGTGCAAAACCGTCCGACCCGAGGATATCAGCAGCAGCAGCGCCAGGGTTAGCATGCTGCCGAGAAATGAAAGCAGACTGACTCCCGGAAACCGAGCCAGGCCCAGCAAAATACCGCTGATGGCGCCAATGGCCGCCCCACCGGAAATCCCCAGAATGTAAGGTTCTGCCAGGGGGTTGCGCAGCAAGGCTTGAAAAACCAATCCTCCGCAGGAAAGTGCGGCTCCCACCAGGGCGGCCATCAGTACCCGGGGAGCACGAATACGCCAGATGATATCCTGCAGCGCGGCGTCCACCGGGGCGCGGCCTAAAAGCGAGCCGATGACGGATTTAAAACCCCCGCCTGCAGGCCCTACACAGACTCCCGCTACGGCTGCGGCTGCCAGAACAACCAGCATTGCTGAGGAGATCATGAACATGCGTTTTAATACGGGGCGATGGTGGACGGTCACCGGGCCTCCTCGAAAAGTTCCGGGTGAATCAGTTTTGCCAGCAGCTCCAGGCTGTCCACCAGTCGCGGTGAGGGCCGGTTGAAAAGATCCGAATCAACGACATGGACACGATTCTGGCGAACCGCTGACAAATTTGGCCAGCTGTACCATTGTTTGCGGATTTTTTCAAATACCGCTCCCCGGGCCATGGTGCAAATGATCAGAATATCCGGGTCCAAAGCGAGCACCTGTTCGCGGCTGAAACGCAGATAGGCCGTTTTGCCCCTCACGCAATTTCTGCCCCCCGCGTAATCGATCAGCTCATTGATAAAGGTATGGGCGCCGGCTGCGATGATGGGTGTGATCCCGACCTGGAAAAAGACCCGTGGTCGGCTACCGGCAGCTGCCACCCGGCGGCGAACCCGCCGGATACGTCGCTGCAAGTGTTGGGCGAGCTCATCGGCCTGACCGCTGGCGTTTAAAATGGCACCGAGATCATGGACGGTCTGGATGATCGATTCCAGGCTCTGGGGATCCACGACGAAGACCGGGATATGCAGCGATTCAAGGCGGTCAATGATTGCCCTGGGGTTTCCATCCCGGCTGGCGATGCAAAGGTCCGGCTTCAGGGCCACAATGCGTTCCAGGTCCAGGTGGACATAGGTGCCGACACGCGAAAGTTTTTTGGCTTCCGGCGGGTAATCGCTGTAGCGGGTTACTCCCTTCAGTCGTTGCTGCTGGCCCAGGGCGAAGATAATTTCCGTGATATTCGGTGCCAGGGCAACCACCCGGTGGGGATCGGGCGGCAGGTCAACGGTGCGTCCAAGCTGGTCTTTTACGCTTACAGCGCCGACTGCCAGGGGCAGCGCCAGCACCAGCAAAATTGCAGCAAAAATTACAGCTGCCGGCATTTGGCGCCTATTTCGCATGGCGCCCTGTCCTCGCGCAGATCCTGAGCGCCACCGGGCAGATGAACACCAGGGACAGGACGGCTGGCAGCAATCCCGTTTGTACCCCGGTGGCAGCCGTTGTGATGAAGCACATGGAACTGCCGCCGTTAATACCGGAAGAACCGTTTTTCGGTTTGTCTGCAGAACCGCTTCCGTCATCAATGATTCCCGCACCGGCGGGATCGACCAGCAGACCGTTTGCCAGTCCGTCCGTATCCCCGGCACCATGATCGGTCAGCGTGATGTCCAGCGAGCGCCGGTCCGGGCTGAAAACCGCTCCCGGGAAAATATACCAGCCCTTGACCGGACCATGTTTAAACCACTCGTATCCGGCCGGGGCCGGCTGGGACAGATAAACGGTGATCGTCACGCTATCGGTGGGGTTTTGCAGCCGCAATCGCATGCTTACCAGTCCCAGCAGCGTATCATCCGGTTTGTCATTACCGTCCGGATAATCATCCGGATCCACCGCTTCGACGGTTTCGATGACCACATTCGGATCCGCCACAAAAACACCCATCTGCCCGGTACCCACCACCGAGTTGAACACCTTGTACTGATCGGTAATCTGGTCCACGTCGGCAATGCCGTCGCCGTTGAGATCCACGGTGCTGGCCGGATCCAGCTCCTGGTCGTCGGGGATGCCGTTGCCGTTGGCATCATTGGAAACGGCGGTGGTGGTAAACGAAAAGCTCCGGGACCACCCGGAGGCGGCATATTGGCTGTCGTAATATTGAATCCGCCAGAAATAGGGGGTACCGGTCTGCAGCAGCGTGGCACTCAATACCAGCGTGGTCAATGACGTCGGACTGGTGACGTCCAGCACCAGGTCTGTGAAAGCGGCATTTTTGCTGATCTGCCAGCGGGTTTGATAATGAAAATCACCGGCGGGGATATCGGCATCCGAGAACGCCCCCCCGGTCAGGGTGGGATTCAGGGCTGCGTTCAACACGCCGTCGGCCGGAGAAACCGGCAGCGGTTGATCGGGGGGGACGTTGGCCCGGGATTCATAGCGGACCCCCACCGCATCCAGGTCAAAGCCGGCGCTTTGATTCGTGGGATAGGGATCATAAATGACATGGCCGGCGGTGTCGAAGGCGGAGCCGTCGCCGACCACGTCGACCAGGCGCACATGGGTGATGGCCGACAGGTCCACCGCCCCGGAGATCACTTCGTCTTTGGTGGCCAGGTCCGCCAGATCAAAGGGAGTGCCGTAAGCCTGACGGTACTTGCCGGCAAAACCATCGATATCGGTGGGATCCAGTGAGCCGAAGCCGCCCACGGGATTGGGCGTTAACGAGTCGTTGTCAAAGCGTACGAAAGTTGCCCCGTCCGAGGAAACTTCCACAAAGGCCAGCTCCAGGAACGTGTCGCTGAAGGAGTTTTCAAAAACAGCAAAATCCCATCCCACGCCGTTGGCGATGGGCGAATCGAAGGTCAGGGTGATCTGCCCCCCGCGACCCAGGCTGACGATATCCGAAGATGTGCCTTCGGCTTTTCCCAGGGCCCTTTGCGGTGTCTGCCAGGTGGAGGTCACCGCTTCTCCGGGAAGATAGTTTTCCCAGTCGGCGGCCCAGGCGATAAAGGCGGCATCGTCCTTGTACACGGCCGTAGTTCCGCTGCGGCCTGCCGCCGGCGGATAGGGACCGGCCGCAGCGCTTGCAGCGAATGCTGCTCCGACGATCAAGGCCAGAAAATATTTTAAAATGACCACTGAATACCCCCATAGTAGTTGCGTGTCGGCATCGTATAATAAGATTCGCTGAAAGCCAGCGTCGAATAAAGCTCATCGAATATGTTGTTGATGCCCGCAAACAACTTGAATTTTTTCCAGGTATAGGACAGCTTGGCATCATAGACCTGGTATGCATCCAGCTTGGCAAAACTGTGGTTGTCGGTATCATTGCCGTCATAGCGCTCGCCCACCAGGGTGCCGGTAAATCCCAGCAGCAGGGGTTCGATAATTCGCCATTCCAGACCGAAGGAGCCGGAATGGTGCGGTACCAGAGGGATACGGGTGTGCCGGCTGTTTTTAAAGCGTGCGTCCATATAAGTATAGTTGCCCCACAGGTAAAGTGGCTTAAAAGGGTGCAGCTTTAACGCTGCTTCCACGCCCCGGCGCCGGGTGGTGTCGTCAAAATTGCGGTTGATGCGCAGCAACGGATCATACTGGATCTCGTCTTTGATTTCCATTTGAAACAGGGTCAGGGTGGCTTCCGCCAGGGCTTTGAAACGGTAGCGCACACCGACATTGAGGTGCTTGCCTTTCTGGGGTTTTAAATTATCTGCGGCCAGGGCGAATTCGTCCACATTGGGAATCCGGAAACTGGTGGCAAAGCTGGCGAAGACAGACGTGTCCGGGCGCAGGTCGTAGACGGTGCCGATATCAAAGGCGTTGTCATCAAAATTGCGGTGGAACTTATTTCCGTTGACCCACCGCAACGTTCCGCTGAAATTTTTCTGCTCGTCATTGCGAAACCGTCCCCGGTAGATGTTGTAACGGTAACCGATGTTGGCGGACAGGTCCTTTAGCAGCTGCGTCTGGTTGGTAAAGAAAAACCCCAGGTTTTCGGTTTTGCTGTTTTTGCGCTCGTTTTGATCCATGCGCTTGCTGACATAATCGGTATAGGAATAATCCGTGCCGAACTGAAAAGTGCTCCGGGTGGGGCCCAGGCTGTATTCTTTGACATAGCTCAGATCGGAGATTAAGCTATGTTCATTGATGTCGCTGGTCTGGTCGCTGCGGGATTTGAGCGGCGTATATCCCAGAATATAGTGGTTGGTTCTGTCGCGCAGGCCCCCGTTGATTTTCAGAACCCCCCAGGGGCCGAAATCAGTTTCCAGCCCGCCCTGCAGCCGCCCGTCAATGGTTTTACCCTCATCATGCGGGCTGGTGCTTTTGCGCCGTTGCCGGCTCGAATCGATGTCGTCAATGGAGACGCCGCCCGGAAATCCTTGCTTGTCATGGTGGTAGGCGGCGTTGAGGAACAAGGTGACCGCGTCGAAAGTGTCACTGCTAAAGTATTGTGAGGCATCATACCCCAGCCGGATGCCGGCGTCCTTTTTGCGTAAAAAGCCGTTATCCCGGTATCCATTGGTGTCGTAGTAGTCGGCATTAGCGTTGACCTGGAGATTTTTATATTGGCCGCCACCGGAAGCCCGACTGTCAAAGGTGTCGTAGCTTCCATAAGATCCGTACAGGCGGGCGGAAGGCTTCTTACGGCCTTTTTTGGTGATGATGTTGATTACCCCGCCCACCGCTCCGCTGCCGTAAACCACCGATCCGGCCCCGCGCACGATTTCAATGCGTTCGATCTCGTCGATGGGCACGGTGGAAAAATCCGGCGCGGCCAGATCCGGGGTGTTCAGCCGGAAGCCGTCGACCATCACCAGCACATTGGACGACGCATTCTGTCCCATCCCCCGCAGATCCAAAACGGCCTGCTTGTCGGTACCGTATAGACTTTGCAGGTTGACCCCCACCTGCCGGGAAAGGATGTCCGGCAGGTAGTTGCTCGGGGCCTGGGCAATATCCT
>JAOZPY010000067.1 GCA_029932495.1 Desulfobacterales bacterium | reverse complement strand
TTATGCAACGTTAAGTTTGAATTAAGCGCGGAACACACAATCATCTATGGATGATTGTGTGTGCTCCGTTGACCATCACCTGCCCCTTGACATTCGAGCCTATCGGTTCTAAGATTATTCAGTATGGGAGGGTGCCTGGGCCTGCCTTTGTTTGCAAAACGTTATCCAGATACTACCACCCCGTGCGATTAAAATCCAATCTAAATTAAATGAAAGCGCATATTCAGCTAAAACTTTTTGCGACCCTGAACCGTTTTACCCCGCCGTCAGCTGACAGTTACAGCATCAATGCGGGCATCAGCATCCACAAGCTGCTGGAGCAGCTGAATATACCGGAAAAAAAAGCCCGGCTGATCTTCATCGATGGTGTCAAGGCCGACCTGGACGCCACGCTTGATGGTGGTGAGCGGGTGGGGATTTTCCCGCCGGTAGGCGGCGGGTAAACCACTGAGCCAGCCTCTTATCGGCTCTACCGCAGGGAGAAAACCATTGAAAGCATACAAAACAGCAACCACCGTCCTCTTTTGCCTGGTGATGGCATTAATTCTGGGGGCCTGTTCTCCGCGGCCGTATATGAAAATTTTCTACCAGCTGCCGCCGCCGCCAAATACGCTGGAAGGAAAAAGCCTGTCACTGACCATTGCGGACGACGGTATAAGGGAGATTGCGGTCAGCCAGAACGCAAGAAAATCTTTAAAAGATTTCAACGACACCTTCACCCTGGTTGTCAGCCGTGAAAATGGCACGGGAGATCTGGTGGGAATCTACGATCTCTCATCTCTGCTGGCGGAAGTTTTCACCCGCCGGCTGCAGCAGCTTGGTATTCATGTCCTATCACTGTCTGAAGAAAACGGGCTGGAACTGAAAATTACCCTCAAACGCTTCAAACTGGATCTGAGTGACCGCAAATGGGTTGTAGACATGGCTTACCGTGCTGACTTGATCAAGGATGGCCGCATGATTTCCGGGCGGACAATCAGCGGGGAAGCCCGGCGACTGAAAATACTGGGCAAAAACGAGCTTGAAAAAGTCACCGGGGAACTGCTCAGCGACATGGTAAACCGTTTGGATGTCGCCCAATTGCTTCATCAGGCCGGATCATAGGCGTGGCCCCGGCACCGTGGAGGAACCGCGTATGAGTGTTTTTGAGACCCCTTCCGACAGGTATACCGTTGTTGCACGCCTTTTTAACCTGATCGCTGAGCTGCCGCCGGACAAACAGTTCATCCTCTATAAGCAGCTGATTAAAGATAACGTGCAGACCGAATTGTTCAAACTGATTCTTGACCTGACGGAAGAAGAAAAAGCCCAGCTCCTTGAACGCATCAGGGAGGTCCCGTACGATCAGGAGCCGGTCACATCGGTGAACCTGGATGAAAACGAATCACTGATGCGCAAAAATCCCCGCAGGATCTGTCTGATTCCGGTAACATGTACCATCGAAGAGCGCTCTTTTAAAAGCTACATTATCGACATCAGCACGGTAGGACTATTCATCGAAACCAATGACCGTTTTGCCCTGGGCCAAAAAGTGGAGATGTCGTTCAAGCTGCCCGGCGATGCAAAGCCACGGGCACTCAAGGGACGTATCAGCAGGAGTGGTATCCGGGGAATGGGAATAAATTTTTTCGGTTTGACGCCAAATCAAAAAACTGCAATTCGCGCTTTTATCGAAAAAAAACAGTAAAAAGCATCAATTGCTGCACTTCAGGAAGATTTCTTTTTGCGTCTGTCCTTATGGACCCTACGGTCGTTTTTGTACGAAAGCGTGACAATCACCCCGTCGCGTACACTTTTGCGCCGATCCCTTTTGTTCTTCCGCCGTTCGGCCTTTTTTTTCTTTCCAGGCCCATAATACTGCGGTGCATTTTCCCTGGCGGAATCCTTGTTGATATAAGTTGTGCGTCCGATGACAATGTCCATGACAGGCTCCTCCCTGAATTCATGGTATTATAATCATAGCGCCCCATCTGCCAATTTAACCCGCGGGCTCAGCAAACCGAGCATAGGCCCTGGTTGGGGGGACAGCAGAGCGATGGCGCGTATCCGTAAATTTATCCAATCTTGGGCCGATATCCGCTTTCAGACGGTTGCCTGGCAGCCGGGTTGCAGCAAGTCGATTTTCGGATGGTTTTTCGATTTCCGGCCATATTTTTTCATCCACCCGGCCAGCCATCTTAACACAACTGCAGCCGCTGCCGACCTCAAGGCTCAAGGTTCGGCTGATAGTCCCGCCCACAGCGGCATGGCCAATGGCAATGTGGCGACCTTCCAAAGCCCTTCTGGCTGCCTCACAGTTTTTCTGCCCGATATTAAATTGCCCGGCTTGATCCGTAATACGCGCTGCGCCGGCAATGACCGCTTTGACCCGCTCGGGTCGAACACCCTGTTCGTACAGTGCATTGAGGAATGCCGCTATTCCCGTGTCGGCAAACATGAATGGCTTTTTTTCGGGATTGACACCGTCGGCCCGGGTTGAATCCGGCAACAAAAAATTCAAGACACCGCCGGTAGCGCAAATGGGATCATAAATCGTCACCCCCATGCCCGATCCGATGCTAAAAGCCACCAGGGTCTCCCGGGGATTGGTGCTGATCCTCATTTCAGCATGATTGACCGCCGTCATTAATGCAACGGCATTGGATTGTGCCTGGTTTTCCATGTAAAATCGCCCTCTACCCCAGTTTGACCATTGATGTGTTAAAAATCGCTTGTGCCATCCATTTTTGCAGGTGGCACCACATAGTGTTCGCCCACAAATGGTAGATTTTGGTTCGCAGCAAGGCTTGAGCGATTTTTAAAGCCGTAGGCATAGTGCGCTATGTCGAGGGTTTCAAAAGCGCGAAAACGCCGCTGCGGGCCAAAAGATGCCGTTTGTGGACGGACACTGGTCCTGGGCTTTCATATGCTATATCGGCAGTCTCAAGATAGAACTTGAGGGATTTTACTCGATTGGCTTTTTTAAATCAGGCTTGAGAAGGATGACAAAACGGCTGTCACAGCTGACAATTCGAAATTTTTGCCGGATCTGTTGCCATGATATCCTGTTTTCAGCTTCAATCGCCGCCCGGGTCGTCACGATGCCCTGGACCGCCGGGTCCGCTGTCAGTCGGCTGAAGCTGTCCGAACAGCCGATCACGCGATTGTAGTAAAAACTGACGGCCCAGGCGGCCCTGCTTTCCGAACGGCAGGTGTAAAAACGAATTTGCTCAGGGGACAACCGATGGGCCTTAAGGACCTGGCTCAACTGCAAATAATCGGCGGTTTTATGGCTGATAATGCTGTCACCGGCCTCAATGGCCAAAAGCAGCATAATGAAGCTGACAAAAACACCCGCAGCTTTAAGCGGCAGCCATTTTCTGACCAGTATGAGCACCAGTGCCAGCACAACGGCATATGGCAATGCGCAAAGCAAGGAAATTTGCGCATGGTAAGCAAAACCAAACGGGATGAGCAGGCTGCTTACGGCAATCCAGAAAAAAAATTGATCCGCCCGCTGCATAATGCGCCCGAAGATCCTGGGTTGTTTTTCAAGGTAAAACATCACCGCCCAGGCGCCTGCCAGCGCAACGGGCATGTAAAGGGGCAGCAGGTAACGGGCGGTTTTGCCGGAGGTCAAATGCAGGATAAACAGGTAGATGCCCACCCATCCAAAGGTGAAAAACAATCCCCGATACGATGCCAGTTGTCGGCGAAATCGCACCGCACCCCAGAGCGCCAGGAAAAAAAAGGGAGAGACCGGGAAAAGCTTGACGGGAAAATCGAAAAAATAGGTAAAAAAGGGTTTGTTGCGGTTCATGATGACAGTCTGATGGTAGACCTGCAAAAATTCGGAAAACCGGGGATGCTGCCACAGCGACAGGACCCATGGTAAAACCGGCAGCAGCACAAGCGGGCTTGTCACTGCCAGCAGTGCCGGGGTGACCTTCCTTTCATCGGCTCCCAGGGCAACCACCAGGCCGTAGCCAATCACAATGGCCAGGCTGATCAGGGCCACCGGCCCCTTGGACATCACGGCCGCTCCCGTGGCCAGCCAGAAACCGGCATACCACAACAGTTTGCCCCGTCTGGGCACCGCATCCAAACCGCAGTAAAAGCATACCAGGGACAGGGAAAAAAAAACAGCCAGTTCAATGTCGATGCGGCTGCGCCGCCCCCAGAAAAAATATCCGTAGGCCGAAAGCAGCATCATGGCGGCAAGAAAGCCGGTCTGCGGACTACGGAATATCTTGCGGCCAAAAAAAAAGGTAATCCACAGCCCCGCGAAAGCCGCCAGGGCTTCCGCCAGCCGGGCAACCAGCACATTGATGCCGAAAAGTTTATACAGGCCGGCGGTTATCCAGAAATGCAGCGGGGGCTTGTCCGGATATATGCTTCCGCCCAGCCGCAACAGGGTCCAGTCGTTGAACTCCAGAATTTCCCGGGATATCTCGGCAAACCGCACGGAGTCCTTATTTTCAAGGCAACGCCCCCCCAGGGTGAACAGCAACGCGAAAAGCCCGAACAGCAGCAAAAACGCCAGGTATCGGTGCTGGGAAACATCAGCCGATTGTTTGGCGCCCGCCCCGGTGGTTTCATCCGGCATGATCGTCATCTTTGAACAGTACTTTTATCGAAAAATTAAAAAACAAAGCCATACGATTACCGTGGGGACCAGGGCCGCCTTGAGAAGCCCACCCGGCGAGACACCTTCTTTGAAATATTTTTTTAATATTGCCTGGCCGGCCGGATTGGGGGCATTGGCGATCACGGTCAGCCCCCCGCCGGCCACCGCGCCGGCCACCACGGCATACTTGAGGCTGTCGGTAAATCCCGGCACCAGGGTGCTTAAAAAAGTAATGGCGGCATTGTCATTGAAAGCCGTCAGCACAGTGGCCGTCAGCATCAGGGGAATGGCTTTCAGGTTTCCCAGCACCGGTGCAATCCACCACCCCTGGACCCCGCCGTGGATGACCAGCCCGGCCAGGAAAAATCCCACCAGCAGCGGCGGTTTCAAGTCAATCCGGTTTTGAAATTGGGAAGTCACCTGGGCAAACCCGAGGAAAAAAAGCAGCCCGGGAACAAACAACTGCGGATAATGGGCATTGACAATCGTCCAGGCCATGAAAAAAACATGGACCAGGACAATCCACACGGGCACCGGATCATCACGCTCATCCCACTGCGGGTCCCGGAAATCAGGTCGTTCCTGTTCGGGCAACAGGCCCGGAAAGGCTTTGCGGATTCTAAGCTGTTTGACCTCTTCAAAACGCTGCTCAAAAGCCTCTTTGACCACTTCCAGGTCAATGCCTTCCTTGACCATACCCTCTTGGTAACGCTCCTGCAGCCGCTCTTCCAGGCGGCGTTTAACCTGGGCGCTCATCTCGTTGATTTGCCCTTCGAAACGCTGCCTGAATCCCAGCTCCTCATCCACAGTTGCAACCAGTTTTTCAATTTCGCCATCCATATCCCGGTAGCTTAAATACTTTTTTTGAATATCGTCTTTCAGACTGCGTAAAGCGAACTGCTGTTGCAGTCGGTTCAATTCATTGCGAAAAAGAAAAAAATAAACCGCGTTGGACAAGACAATTCCCACCAGCGCCTTCCAGCCGAAATTGGCAACCATATGCCCCATGCCCCAGTTCCAGGGAGCGGCCACCATCAATACCGGCGGAGCCGCGAAATGGGTCAGGGTACCGCCCACCGAGATATTGACGAAAAGCAGTCCGATGGTGGCGTATTTGAACTTTTCGCTGGGCTGCAAGTCATAGAACTTGTGGGCCAGCAAAAGGGCGGAGATGGTCATGGCGGCTGGTTCGGTGATCAGAGATCCCAGCACCGGCCCAAGGGTCAAAATGGTAAACCACCAGGCCGTCAGGCTGCCGCCCACCAAGTTAGCGATTTTCCACATCATCTGTTCGGAGAGCTTTAAAATCGGTCGGGTGGACGCCAGGGTCATGATCACCACCACGAATATGGCCTCGGTAAAATTAACACTGTGGCTGATGTAATTGACCGCAGTTTTCCAGTCGTAGAAAAAGAAAATGGCTGTGATCAGCGCGATGGCCCAGATGCCGAAAACCACCTCCACCTCACCAAGAAAATGAAACAGCTCGGCACGGTGATGCACGGAATGCCGGCTCACCTGGCCGGCCTTGATCTTCTGCGCATGTTCGCGCTCCCATTTGTGAGCCCTGGCTAAAAATTTGCTGGTCAAAAAGGTATGCACAATGGCACACAGAAAAATAAGCGTGGCGGCCATGTTGAAGGGTTCCTGCCGCACGCGGTTTACCAGGATCTTTATGATACCATGGCTGTCCGCCCCGTTGTAACTGTCCAGGCTGCGCGGAAAGTCCTGGGTTTTGCTCGAGGGCGTTTCGGCCGCCCGGACGGTGGTACCGGCCGCCAGGGCGACGCCGAGCAGACATGCCAGTGCCACCAGCCAGATTTTTGCATCTTGGATCATCGTAACTTCCTTATTTCACGTCATTTTTTAGTAAAACCGCTGCGCTCCGGCACAAAGTTAGTTGAACCCCGTCCGCCAAACGGCGGCCAACCACGCGATCAATTGCAGATTAATGCATTTTACACGTGATGTAAACAAATCTTGTAACGAAAGGCAAAGCCCGTTATACCGGAGAAGTGAATATTTTAATGACTTCCGACTGCGAGGTGAGGATAGATGAAAATCGGCGTAATGAACAACCCGGCCAAACCGGTTTACGATCAGATTGCTGCCATTGGTAGGGCAGGTTTCGACTTTGTGGATTTAACCATTGAGCCTCCCCAAGCGGCCGAAATTGACACGGCGATGGTTCAATCACTGTTGGAGCGCTTCGAACTGTCGCTCACCGGACACACGGACCCCTGTCTGCCGTGGGCTTACCCGGTTGCCAGCGTCCGGCAGGCCTGTCTCGATGAACTGGAGCGCTGTGCCCGTATTTTCAGCGCCCTGGGCTCGACGATCATGAACATTCATCCCTGTTACTTCTGCCCGCCGGCCATGCGCTCCGAACTGATAAATCTCAACATCGAGGCCCTCGGACCCGTGGTGGAATTGGGCTCCGAATATGGACTTGAGGTGGTTTTTGAAAACTACAAGGCCCCCTTTGATCGAGTTGCCACCTTTTCACGACTGCTCACGGAAATCCCCGGCCTGGGGCTGCATCTGGATTTTGGCCACGCCAATTTCGGCCGGGATGATGCCACTGCTTTTTGCCGGCAGCTGGGGGAAAAAATCCGGCATGTCCATTTCTCGGACAACCGTTCCACTGCCGACCACCACATGCCTCTGGGAGTGGGCAGCATTGATTGGAAAAAAGCCGTGGCCGCATTAAAGCGCACCGGCTATGACACTACCATCACCTTGGAAGTGTTCTGCGGAGATGACAAAATGCTTTTCAAATACCTGGAACTCAGCCGGAACTTGCTCCAGGAGCTTTGGCGAGGGTAATCTGGTGCTAGGGCCAATCAGGCTCAATGCGAATGACGATATGCACCTGCACCCCCCGGGTGCCGCTTTCGTTTAGGGGAAACTGGATTGAAGCCCCGTTTCGAACATGGGCCGGAATTTCCAGCGAAAATTGTTTTTCGATCTCAACCTGTCCGGTCCCGGAACACAGCGGGCATAAAAACCTCTCCCAACGGGTGCTTTGAGCGCATCGCGGGCACGCAACCACCACGGGCAGGGTCACAGGAAATACCCCTCCCCGCCGGGCTTCTTCCGCTTTCAGGACAGCCTCCAGGTAAATATCGGCGTCCGGCGGGATGGAATTTCGGCGATATTGAAAATCTGTAAAAAAATCGCCGAAAAAATCATCGATAACCGCCCGGAGCCGATCCGATGCATGCAAACCAGCACTTGACCGGCGGATTACAGCGGGTTGTACCGATATTCGGACCGAACCTTTTTTCCCATTCAACTCCCGGTCGTAGGCTTTACGTTTGTGCGCGTCGCTTAGCGTTTCATAGGCTTCCCGCAGTTCAATAAACTTTTTACTGCTAGCCTCCGAGCGCGCCATATCGGGGTGATATTTTTTAGCGATGCGCCGATAGGCACTTTTTATTTGTTTTTGATCCGCGCCCCTGTCAATGCCCAGAACGATGTAATGGTTCTTTGGCATGTCCATCACTCGCTTTTCTTCCAGGGTCTTGCACTTGCTTATCCCGATAAACAGATGCCTGTTCTTGTCTTGAAAATATCATAAATACGAATTATATTCTGTCAAGAAAATTGTAATCTTTTTTCTAATATTACTTTTTAAACTTTTATACTTTTATAATGTCTGTTCGAAAGGAGGGACATTATATGAGCACCCGCCGAAATACACGACTCAACCAAGATGCTTTGCCCAGACCCTCCCTGGATGACCTCCGGGGGCGACAATCGGTTCGTGCAACCTTTCGCCTGTCCGAGGCCTGTATCGACGCCCTCAGTATTCTGTCTGCCCACCTGGGAATCAAGCAAAAGTCGCTGTTCGACCACTTGATGGAAGATACGGATGCACTGCAAACCATTGCCCGTGACATCAACAATAGGACCGACAGTTTAAATGGTAATCGCCTCCAGAAAACCTTTGTCATCAGCCGCAGGTCTCTTCGCTCGCTGGATGAAATTTCAAAGCAATTTCACGCCTCTCGCGATGAGTTGGTCGAATTTTCAGTTCAACGGCTCTTGCCAATTATTGCCAGGGAACGCAAAAAGCAGGATCACCGCGAGGCCTTGTATGCCAGAATTCAGCAGCATTTCAGCCAGGCACCCCTGCTGCTGGATGATATCGAACGTCTGCTGGGCAAAGACGACTTGATGTACAAAAAAATGGAAACTGCGGTGGCAGCCTATCAGAATGCCGTTGAAGCAATGGCGGCCTTTATCGAAAAAGCCCGAAAAATCGAGAACTTTCAAATGGAAAAATTCCAGAAAGCCGAGGAGTTCGATTCCTAATATTACTTATAATTTTTTATTTAAAAAATAATATTATATATCTTGACATATTAATTTTTTGGATTATTTTTTGTCCAACAAAAGCGGAAAAGGGAGGTGAGCCTATGAAAAATTTGATCCCCTGGCGCAGGAGCAACCGCCAGCCAACTCATTTTCAGGGTAGCTTTGATGACCTGTTTGATCGCTTTTTGAGTGATCCTTTGTTTCCAACCCCATCTGTGCTTTCGGACGAGATCTGGTATCCAAGTGTCGATGTGAGTGAAAACAAAAAAAATATCGTGGTCAAAGCGGAAATACCGGGTGTGGACCTCAAAGACATCGACGTTTCTCTGGACGGCCGGGTATTGACCATAAAAGGCGAAAAAAAACAGGAAAAAGAAGAATCCGATGAACATTATCTTCGCCTGGAAAGCGCATATGGGTACTATAGAAGAAGCATCGAGCTGCCCGCGGATGTGGATGCGTCCAAAGTGGATGCGAAATATAAAAATGGCATTTTAAAAATAAAACTCAAAAAGGCCCGCGAGGCTGAAACCCGAACGATAAAGATTAAAACCAGCTGAAAGGAACAATATTCAACTGAAAGGAGGGAGTCATGATGATTTTAAGACGGCCTTTTTACAATCCCAGCCTGGATTTCAGAAGTGCTTTTGAGGAACTTGATCGCATTCGCCGACAAATGGACGAAATTTTTGGAGACCTGGACAGACGCCCCCAGGGCCTGCTCGCAGCGGGTGTATTTCCATTGGTAAATTTAACTGAGGACAAAGATAAATACTATGTTCGGGCGGAGCTTCCCGGAATGAAGTCTGAAGATATCAATATTTCGGCTACCGGCAACAGTCTTTCGATTTCCGGTGAGCGTAAAATCCCCTCCGAGGGTGAAGATGTGCGCTATCACCGCCGGGAGCGCAATGCAGGAAGCTTCAGCCGTGTCCTGGCCCTGCCCGGTGAGGTGGACGTGGATAAAATCGAAGCAAGTCATGTGAACGGAATTTTAACGGTGGTCATACCCAAAGCGGAAGTTGCCAAACCAAAACAGATCACCATCCGATAATAAAATTGAAAGGAGGGATACGTCATGGCCGAGACCAAAGAGCTTCAGCCCAGAGAAAAACAGGAACTTTCCACGCCGGCCGAACAGACCAAACCCGGCCTGGTTTTCACACCGGCTGTCGATATTTTTGAGACTGAAAAGGAGATTACCCTGCTGGCCGACATCCCGGGGGTCACACCGGATAATCTGGATATCGACCTTCGCGAAAACGTTCTGACCCTGACCGGTGATATCGCGCCGTTCGAAGGCGCCGACGAGGAAGACGTCCTGATTGAATATGAAATCGGTCGCTATTTCAGGCAGTTCAGCCTCTCGGAGGTAATCGATCAGGATCGCATCGATGCCCAGTTGACCGATGGTGTTTTGCGTCTGACACTGCCGAAGGTCGAAAAAGCGACACCGCGCAGAATCGAGATCAAAACCGGATGATAAAATTGCGACCGCTTAAATGCGGCACCAGGTTTTCTCTCACAGGCCCGCGTACTGCCTCGCAACTGCAGTGCCGGGCCTGCTTTTTTTTAAAA
>JAOZPY010000066.1 GCA_029932495.1 Desulfobacterales bacterium | reverse complement strand
TTCCTTTTCCCGCGGGATTCGCCCGATGCAGTCCAGAACATAGCCCGAAAAGGTATCGTATTCACTGGAGTCCGGGATGCTGACCTGTAGCTTCTCATTGACTTCGTCAATTTCGGCTTTGCCCAGCACCCGCCATTCGTTTTTGGCCAGCCGTACGATATGCGGCTCGAACTTGTCGGTCTCATCAACGATTTCACCGACGATTTCCTCCAGGGCATCTTCCAGGGTAATCAGACCGGATACCCCCCCGTGTTCATCCACCACGATGGCCATATGCTGTTTTCGGCGTTTGAACTCCTGCAGCAAATTGTCCAACTTTTTGTTTTCCGGCACAAAATAAGGCTTGTGCATAATCCGCCGCGCATCCAGAGGCTCAGATGACGTTACCTGATGCATGAACAGATCTTTGATGTTGATGATACCGATAACATGATCAATGTCGCCTTCAATAACGGGAATCCGGGTGAACCCGGAGCGCAGGATTTCTTCCAGCTTCAGTTCGCTGTCAGCATCGACAACAAACATATCCGCACGGGGAGTCATAATTTCCGAGGCATTGGTATCGTCAAATTCAAATATGTTGTGGATGAGCTCCATTTCCTCCTCTTCGATACCGCCTTCTTCTTCCACAACTTCAACAAAGGTCATCAGCTCTTCTTCGGTGACCTGGGGCTTGGTCTGGATAATGCCGCTGATCCGGGGAATAAAATTGAGCATAACGATCAGGGGAGCAAATAAGATCGACAGCCAGTATAAGGGAACAATGACCAGCCGGGCAATAAATATATTGTTGCGGGTCGCAATGGATTTGGGGAAAATTTCGCCAAAAATCAGGATAAGAAAGGTCATGATGCCGGTGGCGATGCCCACCGCGTTATGGGCCACCAAATCGATGGTAATGGAGGTTGCCAGCGCCGAGGCGCCCACGTTGACGATATTGTTGCCGATCAGGATGGTGGAAAGCAACCGGTGGGGGTCATCCTTCATTTTTTTAATCAGCGAATTGATGGCCCCTTTTTCTTTGGCCAAGTGAATGGCCTTGGCCCGGCTGATTGAAAAAAGGGCGGTTTCAGCAGAAGAGAAAAAACCGGAAAACAGAAGCATAACGGCTAAAACCACTATTTGATCCAACAGCATAAGTAACCTGCTTCAAGTACTTGTTTCGCCCGAGGCAATCCGGTTTTTCGTTTTCAAAGGAATAGGCCGGCGGGAATCGTGAACCTCAGGTCTGTACAGGGAAACAGGTCTTGTCAGCGCCGGCGGATTCGCAGGAATTTTTCTTTTTGGTGAACTTGAAAACGGTTTCATGGGTCTGGCCAAATATAATACATGCGGGTGTTCTGTCAAACCTGAAGGCTACAACAGTGATGGGCGTCGGCGCTGCCGCCGGGCACTGAAGCCGATGATAAAGCCAAGCAGCAGGACACCGGAGCCGGCAAGAAACCACTTGATATATTGACTCATTTCAATCTTGCTTAATTCCTCATCCAATTTTTCAGCCCGGTTTTTTTGTTTGTTCAACTCGGCGGCGGTTTTCTGATAACGGGATTTGAGCGTTAAAAATTCAGCCGATTCGGCCTTCAGTTTGTCATAGCTCAGGCGCAGCTGCTTGAGCGTTCTTTCGCTGTTGGCAAATGCAGCGCGGATCTTTTTGTTTTCAGCCTTGAGCCGGGTGTTTTCCTCGAGCAGGGTGGCGGACTGCTGCATAAGGACATTGTGTTTCTGCTGCAATTGCTCCAGTCGGATGTTATGGGTCGGTTGCGGCGTCAGGTAACGGGTCAGCACATAGCCCTCTTTGCCGTTTTGAAGCCGCACCAGGGACCAGTCGCTGCCGGGTTCCAGGATTTCCACCGATTGGCCGGATTCAACCACCGCCAGAATTTTATGCCCGGTACTCGGCCCGCTGCGCAAGGTCAGTTTCAAAGAATCCGTGACATACATGTTTTCAGCAAAAACGACAGGAGAAAAAAACAACACGCAAATTCCAGCAACCACCATGAGTTTAACCGATAGCTTCATAAACCGCACACTCCCTGATTGGTATTGACGAATTTAGTTTCTGGTTTTATTTTACAACATTGTGTAAAAATAGCAACTTATGTTAACAATGTCTTTAAAAATCTTACCACCTGTGCTAATCTAAACCTGATTTACAGGTATTTATACGATTTTATTAAAAAATTTTACAACCACAGCAATGGATTTTCCGATATGATTGCCTACGATCTGCAATGTTCCAACGGACATACGTTTGAGGGCTGGTTTGAAGACAGCAAGGCCTATGCCGATCAGAAAAAAAAGAAACTGATCGCCTGCCCGATCTGCAACGACACCTCTGTCGACCTGATTCCGTCCATGTTTGCCATTAAATCCTCACCAGCGTCCAAAACCGGCGAAGACCTGACACCTGCGGATGCCCTGGCACGGATAAGTCAACAGGCAGCTGAATTTGTTGAAAAAAATTTTGACGACGTCGGCTGTGATTTTGCCAAAGAAGCCCTGAAAATTCATTACGGTGCCTCTGAACCCAGAAATATCCGGGGGGTAAGCACCAAAGAGGAGGAAAAAACCCTCAAGGAAGAAGGCGTCGAATTTTTCAAAATCCCCATGCCGGCCCGGCCGGACACCGATTCGTAACATCCCCAAAGCAATTATAAAACTGAAGTGCCGTTTTCGATCAGACGGGTTACATTAGCGGTCTGCGGCTGGATTGAACAGCGAATCGCAAAATTTCAAAGTATGGAATCGCTGTGCTCTTCTGAGGCTCTTGATGGGTAGAATTCCTTACTTCGACATTCCTTGTTCAATATTCGATATTCGTTTTTAATTCGTGTTCAGTCGAGCGGCCAGGCCGGATAAGCGTTGCTGGGGTTTGTCATTTTTCAACGCAATGGTCAGCGCCTTGCGGGTACCGATGAGAACCACCTGCCTGCGGCCCCGGGTGATGGCCGTATACAGCAAATTGCGGTGCAACAGTATATAATGCTGGGTCAAAATCGGTACAACAACCGCCGGATATTCAGATCCCTGGGATTTGTGGACGGAAACCGCATAGGCCATGGCAACCTCATCCAACTCTTCAAAATCATAGGTAACGCTCCTGCCGTAATAGTCCACCACCATCTCATTTTGTTGACGGTCAATGGCCGTAATGCGTCCGATGTCCCCGTTGTAAACCTCCTTGCGATAATTATTTTTCAGGTGCATGACCTTATCACCGATCCGGAACGTGTTTCCCATGGCTTCCACCAGAACCGGCCGGGGGTTTAATGCTTTCTGCAGCAACTGGTTCAGGTTGATGGTCCCAACCACGCCCTTGTGCATCGGGGTCAGCACCTGGATATCGGCCAGGGGGTCAAAATTAAATTCTTTGGGCAGCTCGTCCCGGCACAGTTGAACAATCCGGTCAGCCACCTGCTGCGGATCAGGCTGCTCAATAAAGCGAAAATCGGCGGTTCCCTTCGAATGGTCATTGAATTCAAAAACAGGCATTTCTCCCTGGCGAACCTTATGGGCATTGACAACAATGCTGCTTTGCTGCGCCTGACGGAATATTTTATTCAGGTAAAACACCGGGATGGACCGGGAGCGAATCATGTCCGCCAGCACACTGCCGGCGCCAACCGATGGC
Source organism: Desulfobacterales bacterium (assembly GCA_029932495.1). Classification (GTDB taxonomy): domain Bacteria; phylum Desulfobacterota; class Desulfobacteria; order Desulfobacterales; family JAFDCJ01; genus JAFDCJ01. The sequence continues at coordinate 6,876 of JAOZPY010000066.1, read as the reverse complement.
AGCTGGGCCACATCTCCCACCATGATCAGCACAGCGGATATCGGCACCGCATCGACAAGGTGATACATCAGCAAGGTGTCAATCATGGAGGCCTCATCCACGATAATGGCATCGGCATCCAGGGGATGGTCCCGGTGGCGCATAAAGCCGCCGTCGGTGAAGTTATAGCCCAGCAGCCGGTGTATGGTTCCAGCCGCACGTCCGGTCACCTCGGCAAGCCGCCGGGCCGCCCTTCCGGTGGGTGCGGCCAGCAACACGCGTTTACCGGCATCTTCAAACAGCGTGCTGATGGACCGCAAAAGCGTCGTCTTGCCAGTCCCCGGCCCTCCGGTGATAATCGCCAGTCGGTGGGACAACACCTGGGCGACCACTGCCAGCTGCTCTGCGGATAAATTGATGGCCAGTTTTCTATGGATTTCTGCGGCGATCCTTTCCGCCTCGAGTGCAATCGGTGTCACCGGCACCGCAAGCATAGCCTGCAACCTTTCAGCCAGCCCGATTTCAGCCCGGTGCATCTGCCGCAGGTATATTGCCCGGCAGGGGGGATGCTGCACCAGTTCTTCTGCCACGATCTCACCGGCAGTTGCCAGTTCGTTGATGCCGTCGCAGATGGCATCCGCCGTGATTTGAAAAAGGTGTTCACAGCGCGCTACCAGGTTTTGCTGCTCAGCAAAAGTATGGCCGTCATCCAGATTTTGTCGAACAATATGTAAAATACAGGCCTGAACACGTTTAGGATCTTCGAGGTCCAGGCCCTGTGCACGGGCCACGGCATCGGCGGCCAGAAAACCGGGGCCCGCAAAATCCCGGGCCAGGATATAGGGGTCTTCACGGATAAGGCTTTGCGCACCGGCACCGTACTGTTTGTATATTTTGACCCCCAGCGAAGCCGGCGCCCCCACTTCCTGTAAAAACCGCATAATATCCTTGAGAGCCTGGTGTTTTCTGAAACAGCTGTGTATCATGTCTGCCTTTGAATCACCAATTCCGGTAACTTCGCACAGGCGCTGGGGGGCCTTTTCAATGATCCTGAGGGTGTCGGCGCCGAAGGTCTGTACCAATCGCGCGGCCAGCGACGGCCCGATGCCTTTGATTCCGCCGGATTCCAGAAAGGTGCGGATACCTTCGACCGTGGCTGGCAGGACAACGTCATAGGAATGAATTTTGAGCTGCTGACCGTATTTCGGATGATGGGTCCAGGTTCCCCGGACCTGAAGGGTTTCACCGATATGCACGCCGGCCAGGTAGCCGACAATGGTAACCGCCCCGGCCGCACGCAGGGGTTTTAGCCGCGCCACCGTGTATTGGGTCTGCGCGTTGCTGTAAGTGATGTGCTCCAGATGCCCTTCGATGGTCAGCAAAGGAGCGTTATTTTTGGCTGGCAAACCGCTTATCCGTCCGTTTGATGGTTATCGAAATCCTTGCAGGATCCACTTTACAGCCCCCAGCAGATCGTCGGCCACGTAATCCGGCACCATCCGGCGGGCCCTCAGTTGACGTTCAACATCATGCGCAGTACCGCTTTGGACCAGAACCGCCTGGTGCACCCCGGCACGCCGGGCGCATTCAATGTCCTTGGCGCTGTCACCCACCATCACCGCGGCCGCCAGATCAATATCGTATTTGCGCTGCGCCTGGTATATCAACCCCGGCGCAGGCTTGCGGCAGTCACATCCGTCGCCGGGCAGGTGGGGACAGTAAAAAACATCGGTAATCCGGCCGGCGGCGGATACAACCGCCCTTTTCATCATCGCGTGAATGCGGTCCAGCTCGGCGGCAGAAATCAGCTTACGGGCCAGTGCGGACTGGTTGGTCACCACAATGGAGGTAAACCCGTTGGTGGTTAACCGCCGGATTGCTTCAAGGCTGCCGGGAATAAATTCGAATTCCGCGCAGCTTTTGATATAATCGGGTGAATCAAAATTGATGACACCATCTCTGTCTAAAAATACAACTTTTTCCAGCAAGCGAAATTTCTCCTTTTATCCCGACCGGACCCGGATACCTTAATGTTGTTTATGCAACGTTGAGGTTTATTCCGCCACCAGAAATGCATCGGGAAACCCGTTTTGAATCAGGTAGGCTTCAAATTTGGCGGCCTGGGCCAGGGTGGTGGCTTTGCCGACCCGCACCCGGTAATAAACATTGGTCCCGTTGTCGTAGACCGTGATATGGGCATTTTGAAAGCGCTGGGCCAGTTTGCGTTGATGCGCCAGCGCATTATCACGATTTATAAAAGCAGCCACCTGGAAGGTGAAATTGCCGGAATAATAATCCGCCTGCCGATAGGTCCGCCGGGTGCCGCCGGCGGCGACAGGGGTCCCCAAGGCCACCACTTCGACTTTGGCCGTGCCAGGGCCGACAATTCCGAGCTTGCTGGCCGCGGCATAAGACAGGTCAATGATGCGGCCCCGGACAAAAGGTCCCCGGTCGTTGATACGCACATCGACCCGGCGGTGGTTTTCAAGATTAAAAACCCGCACGTAAGTGCCCAGGGGCAGTGTTTTATGGGCCGCGGTCATGGCATACATATCGTAATTTTCTCCGTTGGAAGTTTTTTTGCCATGAAAATCCCTGCCGTACCAGGAGGCGGTCCCGCGCTGGCGAAACCCCTTTGAATGCGGCAAAGGCTGATACCACTTGCCCAAAACCTTGTAGGGCTTGGGATGTCCGGGCTTGCGCCTGGGAGGAGGCTGACTGGTCGCGCAGCTGATGACAAGAATCAGCAAAAGGCCGAGTGAAAATAAACGGCCAACATTGCTTTTTCCTCCGGGGTAAAAAAACGAGTGGGGGTGTTGATCGGTCCCGGTCTTTCCCGTCATGGCGACAATCCGATTTTCGATGCAATCATAAAGACCTGATCTTTTCACGTTAAAACACAGCTGCCCATGGTTTTTATTTCTTTTTGCGGTTCTTTCCGCCTGCATTGGATTTTACTTTTTTCAGGCTGCGTTTTTTGCCGGTACCGGGCCGCGATTTTTTGTTTTCCAGGGCAATGGCAAGAACATCCTGCATTTTTTCCACGAAGTGAAATTTAATTTCTTTTTCAACTTTTTTTGGGATATCTTCCAAATCCTTGCGGTTCCACGCCGGCAGGATAATCGTCTTGATTCCCGCGCGATGGGCAGCCAGCACCTTTTCCTTGACGCCGCCTACCGGCAGCACCTGCCCGCGCAAAGTAATTTCCCCGGTCATGGCAAGGTCTTTGCGCACGGGTACATCGGTCAGCAGGGAGGTTAACGCCGTCAGCATGGTCACCCCGGCCGAAGGACCGTCTTTGGGAATGGCCCCGGCGGGTACGTGGATATGCAGGTCATGGGTATCAAAAAAATCTTCATCAATTCCCAGTGAAGACGCGTTGGCGCGCACAAAACTCAATGCCGCGGTGGCGGACTCTTTCATGACATCCCCCAGCTGGCCGGTCAGTGTCAGGCCTTTTTTGCCCTTCATGGCTGTAGCCTCTATGAAAAGCAGCTCGCCGCCGGCAGGGGTCCAGGCCAGTCCGGTGGCCACCCCGGGACTTGTGACCCGGGCCTTGGTCTCGGAGGTAAACCGCACCGGGCCGAGGTATTCGTGAAGATCCTCAACGGTAATGGTTACTGATTTTTTCCGGCCCTGGGCGATCTTGGTGGCCACCCCGCGACAGACATTGGCGATTTCACGTTCCAGATTCCGCAACCCGGCCTCCCGGGTATACCCCATAACAATATGTTTCACCGCTCCAGCGGTAAACTTGATCTGCTTGGCGCGAATGCCATGCGCATCCCGCTGGCGGGGAATCAGGTAACGATTGGCAATCTTAATTTTTTCATCCAGCGTGTAGCCATGCAAGGTGAGCACTTCCATGCGGTCGCGCAGCGCCGGAGGAATAGTGTCAAGGATGTTGGCCGTGGTAATGAACATCACTTTAGAAAGATCAAAGGGAACATCCAGGTAATGATCGGTAAACGAAAAATTCTGTTCGGGATCCAGCACTTCCAGCAGGGCGGAAGAAGGATCACCGCGAAAATCGCTGCCCACCTTGTCGATTTCATCCAGCATGAACACCGGGTTATTGGATTCGGCCCGGCGCAGTCCCTGGATGATGCGGCCGGGAAGCGCCCCGACATAGGTTCGCCGGTGGCCCCTGATTTCGGCCTCATCCCGAACACCACCAAGGGAAATACGATGAAATTTACGCCCCAGTGCCCGGGCGATCGACTGACCCAAGGAGGTTTTACCGGTCCCCGGAGGGCCAACAAAACACAGAATCGGGCCCTTGGATTCGGGCTTGAGTTTGCGAACTGCCAGGTATTCAATAATGCGCTTTTTGGGCTTTTCCAGCCCGAAATGGTCGTCATCCAGAATCTTACGGGCTTTGCGAATATCCAGGTTGTCGGGAGTGCTGTCGTGCCAGGGCAGCGAAGTAATCCAGTCCAGGTAAGTGGAGGCTACCGTGTATTCGGCTGAAGATGGATGCATGCGTGACAGGCGGTCCAGTTCCCGTTGGGCTTCTTTGCGGGCTTCTTCGGGCAGGTTCTTCTCTTCGATTTTGGCACGGTATTCATCAATCTCGATGCTGGCCTCGTCTTTTTCACCCAGCTCCTCCTTGATGGCCTTCAATTGCTGGCGCAGATAATACTCGCGCTGGCTTTTGTCCATGTCTCCTTTGACCTGGCTTTGAATTTTATTGCCCAGTTCCAGAATGTCAAGCTGATGGTTCACCAGTCGGGTGACTTCTTTGAGCCTCTTTTTGACATCTTCGATTTCCAGAATGGTCTGCTTTTCCTCAGGGGCCGAATTAATGGTAGAGGCAATCATATCCGCCAGGGTTCCAGGATCCTGGATGCTTTTGGCCATCTGGACAATTTCCGGCGGCAACCCCGGCGACAGTTCGATAATCCGGGCAAATTGGCTGATCAGGTTGGTCATCAGCGCTTCGGTTTCATTGTCCCGTTTTTCAATGTCTTTAATCGGCTCCACACGCGCCCGTAAATAGGGTTTGCCTTCTTCATAGGCAACAATGCGAAAACGACTCAAGCCTTGCACCAGCAACTGGGTGCGGTTGTCCTGGGTCTTGGCCATTTTAAGAATCAAAGCGCTGGTGCCGACCCTGGCCAGATCCTGCTGGTCGGGGGTCATTTTATCTTCGCTCTTTTTCGACACCACCAGGCCGATCATACGCCCCTTTGCCATGGCCTCGTCAACCAGTTGAATGGATTCGCGCTGCATGACCACCAGCGGCAATACCATTTTGGGGAAAAGCGCAGCATCAAACAGGGGCAGGATGGGTAAAACTTCCGGCAATTTGTCAGCATCGAACTCTGCAGATGGCGGTTGGTCAACCATAATTTCCTCCAGTTTTAAATAAACAAAAAAGACTTTGAAAAGATCTCCGGGCCGCGATCTATCCGTCCTGAATCGGTATTTTATGGATGCGCTCGGTGGGCAGTTTGGCCAGCCGGATTTCAAGCAGACCGTTATGATAGGATGCGGAAACCACTTCCGGATCAATCGGGGCCGGCAAATAAAGAACGCGTTCAAACCGGCCGTATTGAATTTCTGCCAGCCGGTAAGTGGCGTCTTCCGCACAGTATTTCGCCAGCCGTCGGCCTTTTATCCGAACCGCTTTGCTGCTGATCTCCACCTCCAGGTCCTCTTTTTCGATGCCCGGGATCTCCGCGACGATCACCACTTCCTGCGAGGTTTCGCTCATATCCATCGGAGGCTTCCAACTGCGTTCGGCAAGCGTAAAACCCGGGCTCATTGAACGAAACATGTCTTCAATTGATTTTTCGAATTTGGAGCCCAATTGACCGAAATCATCTAAAAAGCGTATTTTGATATACTCCATTTCAAGCTCCCAGTTTGTAAATTGTGCTTTTTTCGCATCTTTGGCTGATGCGATAAAAAATAACACCAAAACAAGGGCTTGTAAAGGGCGGCGCATAAAATGGACTTGGCTGCGAATAACTTTAATGTTGCAAAAATCGGAGGGCTTCAGAGTCAAGGCGTCATAGGGTGAAGATGTATACGCATACGGCGGATACGGCCCCTGGCCTTGACAAGGTGCCAGACATGATTAGTTTGGTGGCAACACAACGACTCGGCCTTAACATGGCTTAGCATGTTGTTTATGTAAGGTTAAGGTGGAGACAGGAGGTTATATCATGGCAGTTATAAGATGGGATCCCTTCAGAGATGTGGCCACCTTGCAGAATCGGATCAATCGTATGTTTGAAGAATCTTTTGGCCGCAGCCGGGATTTGGAAAACGACACTGATCTGTGCGCCTGGCAGCCGACGGTGGACATCTATGAAACCGCCAACGGAATTATTCTGGCAGCCGAACTGCCCGGAGTCCGGAAAGAAAATGTTTCCGTGGAAGTAAGGGATAACGTGCTGACTCTCAAGGGGGAGCGGGTGGCCGATCCCACAATCAGAGAAGAAGATTACTACCGCAAAGAACGCTGCTTCGGGACCTTTCAGCGCTCGTTTACTCTCCAACAGAATGTTCAGCCGGATCTGATTAAGGCCACTTTCAAAGACGGGGTGCTCGAGATTGAAATCCCCAGACCCGAAGAAGAAAAACCCAAGCAAATTACAGTCGACATCGAATAAACTTCAACGTTGACACCTTGGCTCTGAAGCCCTCCGGCTTTTGCAACATTAAGGTAAGCAGCACTGATTTTCCGGCTTTCCAGGGCAAATTCCCGGGCATCCGGTGCAACCATCCGGTCTTTGCCCGCCGGGGCATGAGGTCATCGGCTGGAACCGGTTTCCTTTCTCAGTTCTGCAGGCAGGTGCATGAACACGGATAAACAGCGAAACGCAAAGTTGATTATCAGTTCCCAGTACTTCCTGTATTTCGGAGTGCTGGGAATTTTTTTGCCCTATT
>JAOZPY010000546.1:1336-2717 GCA_029932495.1 Desulfobacterales bacterium | reverse complement strand
AGTTTTTTCTTGAAAAGCTCCTTCTGTTTTGGTGAAAAAACTTGTGGCAGTGCATACTCCAGAGAAAATTCCAAGTATTTTTCTTTTCTCCGTTAATTGTCTTGTTTTATACAATAAAACCTATCGCTTGTCAATAGACACACTCTATCGTTGACTATGATTTGGCAACGGGATTTTTAAAACTGCAGGGCATCAGGGCGGTGCACTTGCCGCAGACATCGGTGGATTCGGGCAGATCGGCAAAATAGTCCAGCACCCGGTAGTTCTCGTTGAGCCGCTGCCAGCAGCGACTGCGGTCAAATCCATCTTCGGTGAGCGCATCCACCGGGCAGGCTTCGATGCACTTGCCGCACGGCTGCCCGGCTTTCAGCAGGCAGGCCTCGGCGGTTTGGATCAGCGGATGCTCGCCCAGCTCGGCTTCGGTGACCAGGCTGCCGAGCCGTCCGGTGCAGCCGGCCGGCGTGATCAGCAGGTGGTGCACGCCGAAGCGTCCCAGGTTCACCAGGTGGGCCAGGTGTTTGTGGGACCAGCGCGCCATCAGCCGCACCGGATCGAAGTTGTGGGTCGCCGGTGTCAGGCCGGAGGCAAAACCGGCCGCCGCCAGCAAATCCCTGACAGCCAGGCTCACCCGGCCGATCAGTTCGTTGGTCTGCACATAGGCCAGTCCCCAGTTGCGGCAGGGGCGTTGTCCCGGCTGGTTGTCTTTGACCAGCTGCGGGTGGAAGGGAATGAAAAACACGATCACCGAGCGTGCGGTGGGCAGAAGATCGGTGGGATGCAGATGATCGGCAGCGGCCATGCGCGGCAGTTGATCAAAGCGGGAATCAACAGGAGCGGCTGCCAGCAGCGGGGGCTGCCACCAGCCGGCCGATCCCAGCCGCCCGGGCTCTGCGGCCACGCAATTTGCGGCGGTTTTTCGCAGGTCATCGATGCTGGGCATTTCGGCAATCCCCGGGCCGCAGACGGTGAGCGACCCGATGCAATATTCATGGGCACTTCAGCGCAAGGCGTCTTCCAGCAGAGCGTCGATTCTGGCAGTCAGCTGTTCATCGGTGCTGTGTTTCAAGGTGATCGCCCTTGCCGGGCATTCCGCCACGCAGATGCCGCAGCCGCGGCAGGCCGACGCCGGGATCTCGGACACTCCGTCTGAATTGATAAACGGGGCGTTGAAGGGACATTCCCGCACGCAGACCAGGCAGGCGGCGCATTTGTCCGGATTTACTTCCGCCACGGTGGCCGCGGTGGTCATCTGCTCGCGGCACAGGATTTTAAGCGCCTGCTGGGCCGCGCTTTTGGCCATGGTGATGCTTTCTTCGATGAACCGGGGGCTGTGGGCCAGACCGGCCAGGAAAATTCCGGCCGAGGCGAACTCGACGGGTTT
>JAOZPY010000546.1:0-1326 GCA_029932495.1 Desulfobacterales bacterium | reverse complement strand
GCCTGATCCACCACGGCGATAGTTCCCCCCACCTCCAGGCGATCCTTGCTCAGGTAGGTCATGGCCCGGGCAGCCGTCGCCAAAGCCTGAGAGATCGTCTCCTCGATGAACTTGGGATAGTGGGCCAGGCCGGCCAGAAAAATGCCGGCCGAGGCGAACTCAACCGGTTTGAGCTTGACGTGGGCTTCGAGAAAAAATCCCTGCTCGCCGCGGGCAAGCTTGAGAAGTCGCGCCAGGCGGTCGGCGTTGTCGTTCGGCCGGATCCCGCTGCTGAGCACCAATAGATCCGGTTCAACCCGAAAATCCTGGTGGGAGCTGCGGTCGGTGAAATCCACCACCAGGGTGCCGTTTTCATCGCAGACCTGGGGGCTGTCCTCGGGGATATAGCGGAAAAAAAGCACCCCCAGGCGGCGGGCCTGAAGGTAGTAAAGCTCCTTAAAACCGAAGGTACGCACATCCCGGTAGAGCACGACCACCTGGGCCTCCGGATTCAACTCCTTGATGCGGATGCTGTTCTTAACGGCCGCCGAACAGCACACCCGGCTGCAGTAGGAAAATTCCTCGTTGCGCGAGCCCACGCACTGGATCATCACCACGCGCTGCAACTGCCGGGCCCAGCGCGGCTCCCGGCTCAGCCGCCTGGCCAGCTCAACCTGGGTGCAAACCCGCTCGTCGGTGCCGTAAAGGTATTCCCGCGGTTCATAGGCTTGGCCGCCGGTGGCCACCACCACCGCCCCGTAGCGAAGCGGATGCTCGCCGTCGGCCGTGCGGATGGTGCCCTCGAAAGCCCCCATCTGGCCCCCGTGGGCCGTCAACTCGCTTTGCAGGTAAACGGATATGTTGGGATGCCGGCTGATGCGCTCTTCAAAAAAGCGCAGGGTTTTGCGGGGCGACTCCCCTTCCAGGGTCTCGGTGAGGTTGTGGGCAAACCCGCCCAGACGCTCGCTTTTTTCCACCAGGTGCACTGCCATGCCTTGGTCCGCGATGGTCAGCGCCGCCGCCATACCGCTGATTCCACCGCCGATCACCAGCGCCTTGTTGACCACCGGATAACTGCTGTCCGCCAGGGGTTCCAGGTGAACCGCCCGGGCCACGGCCGCCCGGATGATATCCTTGGATTTCGCGGTAGCCCGGGCAGGCTGGTCGCCGTGGATCCAGGAGCACTGTTCGCGGATGCTGGCCAGTTCGAACAGGTAGGGGTTGAGACCGGCCTGGCGCAAGGTGTCCTGGAACAGCGGCTCATGGGTTTTCGGAGAGCAGGCGGCCACCACCACGCGGTTCAAGCGCTGCTGCCCGATGGCGTCGATGATGGCCGGCTGGGTTTCT
>JAOZPY010000545.1 GCA_029932495.1 Desulfobacterales bacterium | reverse complement strand
AAAACTCGCGGAGAACGAAGCCCGACGGGAAAAAGACCATTTATGAGAAAAATATTCTTGTGATGTCATTGTAAAACACCAATATCATCAACAAAATCAAAATGAAAAGCCCTACTTGCTGGGAAACTTCCCGAATTTTAATGCTGACCGGACTTCCCTTGACAGCTTCGATCAGAAAGAACAGCAGGTGGCCCCCATCCAAAATCGGTATGGGCAGCAAGTTGATAATGGCCAGGTTGATGCTGATCAGGGCGATGAAGAAAATCAGGCTGACAACGCCGGCTTTGGCAGAGTCACCGGCCATCTGGGCAATCATGATCGGCCCGCCAAGGGTTTTAGCCGAAATATCACCCTTGATCAGTTTGGCAATGATGACGACCATCAATTTCGAAACATGATAGGTCTGGGCCAGGCTTTCTGAAAAGGCCTGGAGGGGGTTCAGTTTTTTAACAAGGGTGTCCCCCGAAGCGGTAATGCCGATAATGTAGCGCTGGATATCTTCGCCGAAAACATTTTTAGTGGTCACCGGCTCCGGTTCAATGCGGACCTCCAGGCTGGCGTCATTGCGGCGAACCGACACTCGAATGGGCCGCCCCTTGCTGGCATTGATGAATTTCGCCATTTCATCCCAGTTGGAAATGGCAACGCCGTCAATGGCGGTAATCAGGTCGCCTGGCTGCAATCCCGCCGCCAGGGCCGGTGATCCCGGCCGGACTTCGCCGATGGATGGTTTGATGATGTAAGTGCCGGAAAAGACAAAAATACCGAAAAAAATAATGACGGCCAGCAAAATGTTGAACACCGGCCCGGCCGCCACAATCAGGATGCGTTTGGCGACATGTTTGTGGGTAAAGGAGATGGGGATGTCTTCGGGGGCCACGTCGGCATCCGGCTCTTCACCGATCATTTTGACATATCCCCCTAACGGGATAGCGGACAGGCGGTAATCCGTAATGCCGACTTTTTTACCGAAAAGCCGCGGCCCGAAACCCAGGGAAAATTTTTCCACACCGACGCCAAACAGGCGGGCCACAATAAAATGGCCGAATTCGTGAAAAAAAATCAGAACACCCAGAACGATAATAAATGCAAATATGCTAGTAGTCATGTGAAAAATTGGTCGCGTTTAATAAGTTCGTATTTAATGTTGACGGCCCAACAGCGGCCGGAATCGTTAGGTGCTAGGACTGCAATCTTTTAATTTCCTCTTGGGCCCGCCGGCGGGCCCATTGATCGGCCTCAAGGATATCCGCCAGATCGGGCCGGTGGACAACCGCATGGCTGTCCATGGCCGCTGCGATAATCCGTGCAATGTCCAGAAAACCGATGCCCTTGTCCAGAAAAGCATGCACGGCCACCTCGTTGGCGGCGTTTAAAACCGCCGGCAGGGTTCCCCCGGTTTCACAGGCCCCCATCGCCAGTTTCAGGCAGGAAAACTTCTCAAAATCAGGGGCCTTGAAAGTCAGTGCCAGATCGTCATCAAAACGCGGCAGTGGCTGCTCGAGCGGCAGCCGCCGCGGATAGGAAAGCGCGTAAGCGATGGCGGTCTTCATGTCAGGGATCCCCAGTTGGGCCATCACGGAGCCGTCTTGATAAGCCACCATGGAATGCACCACGCTCTGGGGATGAATCACCACCTGGATTTTTTCATGGGAAACCCCGAACAGGCATTTGGCTTCCAACACTTCGAGGCCTTTGTTCATCAAAGTGGCCGAATCAATGGTGATCTTGGGTCCCATCTTCCAGTTGGGATGCTGCAAGGCCTCGTCGGGGGTAATGCCCGCGAATTCCCCACGGGGACGATTCAGAAACGGTCCCCCTGAAGCCGTCAGCAAAATGCGCTCCAAATCCTGCCGGCGCTGTCCCTGCAGACATTGAAAAATCGCGCTGTGCTCACTGTCAATGGGCAGAATGTCCACCTTTTTTTTGGCGGCCCTGGCCATGACATAATCCCCGGCCATGACCAGGGTTTCCTTATTGGCCAGTGCCAGGGTTTTGCCGGCCTCGATGGCCGCCAGAGCAGGTTGCAATCCCGCCGCCCCGACCATGGCCCCCACTGTCATATCAACGCCTTCATGGGCGGCGGCAACCTGATAGCCTTTTTGCCCATGCAAAATCTGCACGCCGTGCCCGGCCGGCAAAAGATCATTCAGCTGCCGCACCCGTTGCTGGTCAATTACCACTGCCAGCTCTGGAGAAAATTGCTCGATCTGCCGCGCCAGCAAATTGATGTTGGATCCTGCCGCCAGGGCCTTAACCGTAAACTGCCGCGGAAACTTTTGCACAATGCTCAAAACATTGCAACCGATGGATCCCGTTGACCCGAGCACCGATAAATTTTTCATGCCTTTTCCCGGAGTTTGTTAGCGAACGAAAATGATTTTTTTTGTGGCGGACCCCTTGGGTCCTCTGAAAAATTGCCGGCTAAATGGGTAATCTCCCACTTGTTGCAGCATACTTAACAGCAACTTACCGTGAATTTATAATTGTTTTAAAATCGATAGAACACCTTAACTTTAGGCACTCCATCTTAAAGTATAAACGTCTTAAATAAATACGCCACCGGCGCGGCAAACAGCAGCGCATCGATACGATCCAGGAATCCGCCATGGCCGGGCAGGATGCCCCCGGAATCCTTGACCCCGGACGCGCGCTTGAATTCGGATTCAAACAAATCGCCCACCTGCCCCGCAATTCCAGCGGACAGGAAAAATAGAA
>JAOZPY010000544.1 GCA_029932495.1 Desulfobacterales bacterium | reverse complement strand
GGGCCTTGGCGACCAGAATTTTCAGCTCCTCGATGTCCAGCGGCTTGGTCAGGTAATCATAGGCACCGGCTTTCAGGGCCTCCACGGCCGTACCCACCGAGGCGTAAGCGGTCATGATAATGATGGGAATGGCCGGACTGATGGCCTTTATTTCCTTGAGCGCTTCAATGCCCCCCATCTCCGGCATGCGGATATCCATGACCACCAGGTCATAGAAGCGCTCTTCAATGGCCTTCAGGGCCGCCTGGCCGTCAGCGGCCTGCTGGATTTCGTAACCTTCGGCTCCCAGCACAGCCTCGATCATCTGCCGGTGGGCAGCTTCATCGTCTACCACCAGAATTTTAGCTTTCATCGTTTTTCCTTATCCACTGGGATACGAATGGTAAACCGGCAGCCCCGCACCTTTCCCGGCGGCGGGCATGCCACCAGGATTTCACCATGATGGTTTTCCACGATTTTATGCACAATGGACAGACCCAGGCCGGTTCCCGCCTCGCGGGTGGTAAAAAAGGGTTCAAAAATTTTTTCCAGTTTGTCGGCAGCAATGCCCTGGCCGTCATCTTCCACCCAGAAAACAAGCCGGGAATCGGACACCTGCAACTCGGCACCGATCTCAACTTGGCCTCCCGGATCTGCAGCCTGCACGGCGTTGAGCAAAAGGTTTAAAAGTGCCTGGGTCATCTGGTTACCGTCCAGGGGAAGAATGCTGACATCCGAAACCCGGGTGTGGATATTGATCCGGTGGGCATCCGCCCGAGGCTTTGCCAGTCGGATGCAATGGCCCACCAACTCACTGACATCTGTGGGCGCCAGCGTGGCCGGCATGGGTCGGGCGAAAGTCAGCAGATCGGTCACCACGCGGTTGATGCGGTCCACTTCCTGAACCATGGTTGCGGCATATTCCCGCTCTTTGGGTCGGTCATCCAGGCCGGTTTTCAAAAATTGGGCAAACCCCCGGATGGAACTCAAGGGGTTGCGAATTTCATGGGCCACGCCCGCAGCCAGCTCGCCGATGGCGGCCAATTTTTCCGAGTGCTTCACCCGTTGCTGCAGCTGCTTGATTTCCGACAAATCGCGTAAAATAATGACCGCTCCACTGCACTGGCCGCCAGCATCACAAATCGGCGTAGCGCTCAAAGCCAGGGGAATTGTCTGACCCGTTTTGTTACGGCAAATAAACTCATACTCCAGCACGGGTACCTGCTTGTTCAAAATATGGTCGATGCCGGAGGCCTTAAAATCAAGGACCCTGTCAAGACTGCGCTCCTGAATTTTGGACTCTTCCAGCCCCAGCAACGCCAAGGCCAACCGGTTGTAAGACACAATGCGACCTTCGGTGTCGATGCTCAACAGCCCGTTGGCCATACTGGCCACTACCTGGCGGGTATAATCTTCTGTCTGCTTCAGGGTACGGTCCACCAGATAGTAATTCTGGATCACGAATATGAAAAACAGCGTGCCGGAGCCCAACACCAGAATGATGGCGGCCATGATCACGGCGTGCTGGATATCCGCCCGTTGAGCAGCTTCAATGGCTGTCATATTCATCCCCAAAACAATGGTATCGCCGCGGTGGGAATGGGGCTCGACAATCTGTTCGCTTTGTACGGCATCCGGCTGCCGGTGCACTGTGGCTGGCGCATACATGAGCGTAAAAAATTTGGCAAGCTCGTAGACCTGGCTGCCGTCAGCCAGGGTCCGGATCCGGCTGGCCACCTCGTTGGGCTGCGTTAAAACTGGTTTCCAAGCCGTCATTTGCCCTGGCTGGACGCCAGCTGAATGATGAACAATTCTGCCGTGTTCATTCACCAGGTAAACGTATGCGATGTCCGTGTCTTTGGCCGTCTCCTGCAAAAGGCTTCCCAGGGTCATCTCCTGCCACTTCAGGCTTTTCATCCCGGTGCGCGCACCGGCCTCAATGGACCGCAGCAGTGCAACGCCCTGGCGATAGAAAAAATGCAATGCCCGTGCTTGTTCGCGATTCAGGTTGCGATGGGTTGAAACCGTGATAAAAACCAGAAGAAAACCAACCACTGCCACAATGGACAGGGCAGGCAAATATAATTTTTTACTGGAAAGAATTCGCATAACGGTTGAATTGAAAGAAAGGTATCTATTCTCCCGATTCTATGGAATGATCCCATGAGTGGCAAGGCTTTTTTGCTTTACCTCCCCTGGCGAGTTATTTTTTCACTTGCAACTTTCTTCAAAACTGATAAAGTATGAATGCTTTTTGTCCCACGTCTTTTCATCTCCCCTGACCACGGAGGGATAATCTGAGGTGTCCAACTCTTTGGTTTCATGTCATTTTTTTCAAACGATAGACAATCGCCGGCGGGTGCCAACCGTGGCATAAAAAGTGCATTTTACCCCGGCAGTTAATGATTATTTCAGTTTTTAACCGGCAACAAAATAAAGGAGTCCATTATGAGCAAAAAAATTAAATCAAAATCCCATTTCATTACCGCTGTCGGGCGGCTTTTTCCTGCCTTTGCGCTGATTATCGCCGCCGCAATGCTGATGCCCGCCCCGGCTCCGGCTGCCCAGGATAAGCCATTTGAAGGCATCATTCAGGGGGCCAACTGCGTCCATAACAAGACGGCATGCCCCGAAAGCCCCTCTGATGCCCACATTGCCGCAGAGCACGACTTCGTATTGCTGATGCCCGACGGCGACCACTATTTCCTGCTGAATCTCGACCGGGCCATCAAGGCCAAGTA
>JAOZPY010000543.1 GCA_029932495.1 Desulfobacterales bacterium | reverse complement strand
CCATCGACCGCAAGGACCCCGTGCGCACTTCCCGTTCGACGGTGGGCACCATGACCGAGATCACCGACTATGTAAAACTGCTGTATGCCCGCCTTGGACAACTGCACTGCCGCTCCTGCGGCCGGCCGGTGGTGGCGCAAAGCCCGGCTCACATCTGGCAGCAGCTGAAAAAAACCGCTGCCGGCCGCCTGGCGGTGATCACTTTTCCCTATCCCATCACCGGCCTTTCAGCGCGGCAGGTCCGCCGGTCCCTGATGCAGCTGGGCTTTGACCGGCTCTTTGCCGAAAATCACATCGAGCCGCTGGAACAATGGCGTCCGGCCGCCGCCCAAAAGGAAATTGCAGTCGTGGCCGACCGCCTGCTGCTGCGGCTGGAAGAAAAAAAACGGGTGCTGGACTCCCTTGAGCTGGCCTATCGCTTCGGCGGCGGACGCCTGGGCGTCTGGCTGGAACCCGGTGAGCACCACCGCTTCAGCAATCGCCTGCAGTGCGATCGCTGCGACATCGAATACACGGCCCCCCTGCCCAACCTGTTTTCATTCAACAGCCCCATGGGGGCCTGCGAAACCTGCCGCGGCTTCGGCCGCACCATCGGAATCGATCTGGACCTGATCATCCCGGATCCGCAACGCACTCTCAAAGAAGGTGCCATCAAGGCATTTGGACCCCCGGAAAGCAACCGCCTGGAGTTTGCCGATCTGATGGATTTCTGTCGGCGTCAAAAAATTCCAATTGATGTCCCCTTTGCCCGGCTCAAAGCAAATCAGAAAAAGGCCATCATCGAAGGCACCGCCTCCTACTACGGCATCAAGGGCTTTTTCCGCTGGCTCGAATCCAGGACTTACAAGATGCCGGTGCGGGTGTTTTTGTCGCGCTACCGCAGCTATGACGTCTGCCGGGCCTGCAACGGCACCCGCTTCAAACCGGAAACCCTGCAGTACCGCCTGGGCGGCCTGCACATTGCCCGGGTTTATGCCCTGAACGTCGGCCGGGCCCTGGAGTTTTTCGAATCCCTGTCGGCGGCTGACCGGGATGAAGCCTCTCAACTGGTGCTGACTGAAATCTGCAACCGGCTGCGCTACCTCAAGGATGTCGGGCTGGAATACCTGACCTTGGACCGCCAGTCCCGCACCCTTTCCGGCGGCGAGGTTCAGCGGGTCGCCCTGGCCTCAGCGCTCGGCTCATCGCTGGTCAACACCCTCTACGTGCTGGATGAACCCAGCATCGGCCTGCATCCCCGGGACAGCCACCGCCTGCTGGGAATCCTCAAAGGGCTTCGCGACCTGTCCAATACCGTGGTGGTGGTCGAACACGATCCGGAAATTATCCGCGCCAGCGATTACCTGCTGGACCTGGGACCCCGGGCCGGCGAGCAGGGCGGCCAGATCATGTATTTCGGCCCCACCGCCAACGTCAACGGCTCACTGACCGGCCGGTATCTGAAGGGACGGCTTCGGCTGCCGGTACCGGCCCGCCGGCGCAAGCCGCACAAGGGGCGATGGCTGACCATCAAGGCGGCCGCGGCCAACAACCTGAAAAAAATCGACGTGCACATCCCCCTGGGGCTGCTGGTATGTCTGACGGGGGTGTCGGGTTCCGGCAAGTCCACCCTGGCCGAGGAAATTCTTTACAAAGCCGCCAAAAGACATCTGGGTGACGCCCGTGACCGTCCCGGTGAACACGAAGCCATTCTGGGTCTGGCCGGCCTGGATGAAGTCGTACTGGTGGACCAGCGGGCCATCGGCCGCACTCCCCGGGCCAACGCCCTGACCTACACCCGGGCCCTGGATCCCATTCGCCGCCTGCTGGCCGACACCCCCGCTGCCCGGGCGCGGCGGTTCGGCCCCGGCCATTTTTCGTTCAACGTGGCCGGGGGGCGCTGCGAAACCTGCAAGGGGGACGGATTTGAAAAAGTGGAGATGCAGTTTCTGTCCGATGTCTTCATCACCTGCCCCGCCTGCCGGGGCAAACGCTTTAGACCCGAGGTGCTGGAGGTTCGCTACCGGGGCTGCAACATCCACGACATCCTGGGCCTGACGGTCAACCAGGCCCTGGAATTTTTCGCAGACCAGCCAAAAGTGGTTGCCGCCCTCAGTCCCCTGGCCGATGTGGGATTGGGCTACATCCGTCTGGGACAGCCGATCAACACCATGTCCGGCGGGGAAGCTCAGCGTCTCAAGCTTTCGCGCTTTATCGGGTCATCCGGATCACAGGCCGGCCACAAGCTGTTCATATTCGACGAGCCCACCACCGGCCTGCATTTTGATGACATCGGCACCCTGCTGGCCGCGTTGCAGCGCCTGGTCAACGGCGGCAATTCGGTGCTGGTGATCGAGCATAACATGGATGTGGTCAAAGCCGCCGACTGGGTCATCGACCTGGGCCCCGAAGGCGGGGAGGCCGGCGGGCGGGTGGTGGCAACCGGTCCGCCTGAAAAAATCGCCGCCAACCCCCGTTCGCACACCGGCCGGTTTTTAAAAGCCTATCTGAAAAAAACCGGGCGGCTGAAAATAAAAAAACCATCTCCCGGCTCGGTGGCCGGGTCCCCGACAGCCTTTTCCGCAGCCGGAACCCCGGGCGCCATCATCGTCAAAGGCGCCCGGGAGCACAACCTGAAAAACATCCATCTGCGCATCCCCCACAATCAGATGGTGGTGCTGACCGGCGTGTCCGGATCGGGAAAATCCACCCTGGCCTTTGACATCCTGTTTGCCGAAGGAC
>JAOZPY010000542.1:1249-2722 GCA_029932495.1 Desulfobacterales bacterium | reverse complement strand
CTACGGGGCAGGCAGGAATACATTGAGTATTTCGAGGATTAAAATTTGAGCCTGACGCAGAAATCGGGCAGCAAGGGGCGTTTTGCAAAGGTCTCGAAGCTATTACGGGGCAACTCTAACTATCCGTCCTCATTGCCAGATTGGTAGGACTGCAGATTGATGCGAAAGAGGGTTCAACATGAAAGAAAATGGGGTTTCCCTTCACTTAAGGACGTATGCACATACTTCTTTTCACGGAGGCAAAACATGAAAAAAAGACTAACGACATGTTTTCTGATTCTCATAGTTACAGGCACCATGGTGGGTTACCTCGCGGTAGGATCATCAATACCGGCTGAAACCCAGGACCCCGAAGATACAGAAAGCAAGACGGTAAAGCCGGCTGTTCCAATCGATGAATACGATCGGGGCACCCCACGGAGCACTGTGGAAGGATTCCTTGCCGCCTCCCGTGATGGCGAGTATGAGAAAGCTGCTCAGTATTTGGACCTTCGTAATTTGCGTGGAAGGGCGGCCAAAAAAGGAGGGCCGGAACTGGCACGAAAACTCAAGATTGTGTTGGATCGCGCCCTATGGGTTGATCCTGAGGAGGTAAGCACCGATCCGGGTGGACAAGCCAAGGATGGTCTACCCGCTTACCGCGATACCTTGGGCCGCATCGAGACCCCGAAAAAGACCATTGATATTTTGCTTCAGTATGTTCCGAGAGACGATGGGGTGTTAGTCTGGAAGTTCTCAAACAAAACTGTAGGACAGATACCGCTCCTCTGGGAGCATCATGGATATGGCACATTTGAAGAGAGTCTGACAAAGATTTTTCCAGACATCATGTTCCTCGGTTGGCAGGCATGGCAGTGGATCGCCTTATTTATTTTAATGGCTGTGACGTATCTAGGTGCGACGGTCCTAACATGGGTTGTAAGCTTTCTCGTGCACCACAGAGGTACTGAAATGAGCCATCGCGTCGCCGGCTTCATCAAGGGTCCAGTTCGCATTTTACTCTGGATATTCATTATCAAGCTTTGCATTTCCCTAATTGGTTTATCCGTAACACTGCGCAAAGCTGAAAAGGCGGGGACTATCTACACAATCGTCGTTGCTTGGGTTGCAATCCGGCTCGTCGATCTCATCCTGGACTGGATGTCGGAGCGCCTCACACGAGACGGGCAAGAGTCTGCACCGGTCCTTTTACGACCTTTGAAAACTGTTCTAAAGGTTGTGGTGATTGTGACGGCTGCGGTGGTCTGGTTGGATAATGTGGGATTTCAGGTGACTACGATACTGGCTGGTCTCGGCGTCGGCGGTCTGGCAGTTGCTCTGGCATGCCAAGACACCCTCAAGAATCTGATAGGAAGTATCATGATCTTGCTTGACAAGCCCTATGAAGTGGGCCAGCGCATCCTGGTGAAAGGTCACGATGGGGTTGTGGAAGAAATCGGCTTGCGTTCCACCAGACTGCGTCTTCTCACCGGT
>JAOZPY010000542.1:0-1239 GCA_029932495.1 Desulfobacterales bacterium | reverse complement strand
GTAGATATTGAGAATATAGGTCGGCGGCCACATATCAGAAGACTTACCAACATTGCGATTCCAAACAACACGCCGTTAGAGAGAATCGAAAAAGCGGTCAAGGTTATCGAAAGGATTCTACACAACCATGAAGGCATGGACCCTGAACTCCCGCCGCGGGTTTGCTTCAACGAGTTTAACCGAGACTCGCTCAACATCATGATCCTGTACTGGTATCACCCGGCAGATTATTGGGCATTTCTCGACCTGAATCAGCGTGTCAACAGGCAAATCTTGCAAGAGTTTGAAAGAGAGGGTATTAAGCTGGCTTTACCTTCAAGTGCTACCTTCTTGAGTCAGGAGGACGAAAAACCGCTGTTGATGGATATCAGCCAGCAGCTTCAGCCAAAAGAACCACAGGCCGGCTGAAAGCGTGGTTTCTCCCTTATTCTAAGTAAAGTGTTTGCCAATCGAATCCGGTTTATAAAGATGGGGCCGGATAACCATCTTATCTGCCCCCAACTTCATACCTGTATGGAAATAACAAATCTGCAAATCCCACCAAATTTATCAATGGTATATTGGGGGTCCTGACACTATTTGTCACAAACAGAAAAAGCCATCCCCTCATTTCTATTCTTCTATTTTTGCAATCCACGAAGCTCGTCAAGCCGCTCGCGGAAGCGCTTTGCCCAGTACTCGAAGGCCTGTTTGGTGTCCACCCATTTGCCGCGGAAGGCGGACTTTCCGCCCTGGCGCCGGTCCACTGCTGCGGCCAGGCGCTCCTTGGTCATGGAGTCGAGGACTTCCATTTCCGTGGCGGCTTCACCGGTTCCCAGATTGGCATCAGTGGCAGCCTTAGCCGCTCCGGCAACGACCATTCCGACGGGAATGATGGAAGATAAGGTATTGGCCGTCGGGCTGGACGGCTCTACATCGGTGATGGCCACGCGCACCCAGAGCACATCCGGACCGGGTTGATCGACAACTTCATACCCATCCTTCACCGCTTCGAGCAGGGCATTCTGATAGAAGTCGATCAACTCCTTAAGAATGGTCGGGTCGATCTCACGGCTTTCCGACGTGGGGTTCAGAAAAACCACGACCCGCTCGAACATCAGCTTGCTATAGGGTTTAAAATCGACACCCGGCTTGAAATAAGTGAGTGCGGCTCTGTCGTCACCCCCCGGCTGCAGCTGGCCATAGTCCTTGAGGAATCCGCTTTGCTCCACATTCTTCATGCCGCTGGCCGCACAGCCG
>JAOZPY010000541.1 GCA_029932495.1 Desulfobacterales bacterium | reverse complement strand
GGCCGAGCATCTCCCGGGGATAACCGGTCAGGCGGCTGACCACCTCCAGCAGGGTGTCGCTGATATCATGCACTTCCGTTCGGCATGCAGGGCAGTTTTTGCCATGGGTTGTTTGCAATGCTGTGGGTGCTGCTGCCGCTGGTGAGTCATTGCCCGCGGGCGGGTTTCCCGATGTTGCCAGAAATTCGGCAATCTGTCCCAGGGTTTTCAAGCTGCCCATGACTTCCGGAGAGACAGGGGGCAAGTGGGGCAATTGCTCTTCCAGGCTCGAAAGGATTTCCACCCGTTTGATGGAGTCAATGCCCAGCTCCGCTTCGATGTCCATGTCCAGGCCGAGCATCTCCCGGGGATAACCGGTCAGGCGGCTGACCACCTCCAGCAGGGTAGCGCTGATTTTATCTTTGCTAACGGATGCGCTGACCGGCGGGGAGTCGGGTAAGGCAGGGGACGGTACGGGATTATTTTTTGCATATCCATTGGCCGGCGTTTCAGACATGCTGGCACTGAATGGCATCTTGGGCAGCGGTTCGATATCAGTTGACGTCGGTTGCAGTGGATTGGCGGCGGCCGTCGGAACTTCAAGCGGCGCTATACCGACATTGTCTTGCGGGTGCGTCTGATCCGATGGGGCATGGTGTGCAGTTGGCGGCGGAGCAGGCGCTTGTGGCGTTTGTGGCGCAAGGCCAAGAGAGCCTTCCGCCAGACGCTGGGTGTTTCTCATAATCTCCTGCAAGGCACGGCTGGTTTCAGCCTGGGATTCAAGGAACTTCTGATGTGCCTGGGTTGTTTGCGATTGAAGCTGCTGTATGGACTTCAATCCTTCGGCAACCACGTTGAAGGCATCCATGATAACGTCTGGTTTTTTCATTTTGTTCTGGTCCATCGTGTTGCTGGTTTCAATCCTGGGGGCGGGCGCAGGATGTGAACCTGGTTTTTGCTGCCGGTAATTGGCCCCGGAAAGGGGAATTTTCATTTTCGGTTTTCGCACACTTGAAATCTGGCGACCCCACCGTTTTAGAGCCACCGGGTAACCCATTGATGCCAGTCGGCAGAGTAATCCGGCAAGATCCACTATACCGCCACCGGCTTTTCCCCCTGAAGCATCCAGGGCTATGGCCTGAAACCGTTGATCCTGCAAAATATCACTAATCAGATGGGTCAGCACCGAGCGAGGGCCGACCTCAACGAACGTGCGAATACCGGCCTGGTAAAGATTCTCAATTTCCCGGACGAACTCGACCGGGCAGGCTAGATGCCCGCCCAGTTGTTGCCGAATTTTATCCGGCTCACGAGAATAGGCGTTGGCGTCGGTATTGGAATACACATCAATCGCCGTCGGCTGAATGCGAACCTTTGACAGAGCACGGGCAAAGGGTTGTAAAGCAGCTTTTACCGCGGGACTGTGAAAGGCCGCTGAAACCGGCAGCCGGACGCAGCGAATATTTTTTTTCCGACAAATTTTTTCGATGTCAGCAATCTGGGACGCCGGTCCTGATAAAACGCCTTGTCCGGGGCTGTTGCGGTTGGCCAGCACCACATCGGGTAGCCGGTCTGTTAGGAGGTCCTGAATTTTTTCCAGGGAGGCGTAAACGGCCAGCATGGCCCCGCGGGAGCGTTTGCGGTCGGTACTGGCATCGGCCATGAGACGGCCGCGGGCGATGGCCAATTTCAAAAAGGCGGCTTCTTCCATCCAACCGGCGGCACAAAGGGCCGTCAGTTCCCCAAAGCTGTGCCCACAAGTTGCCGCGGGTATCACGTTGAACTGCTGCAGTGCCTTGAGCATGGCCAGGCAGACGGCTCCGATAGCCGGCTGGGCCACTTCAGTACGCTGCAGCATCTTTTCGTATTCGCCAAGCTGCCCGGCGGCGGCAGGGGGCGGAAAAATCAGATCGCTCAGCCGTTCGGAAGATCCAAATTCGCGGTTGACCTGTTCCAGTACAGCCATGGCCTGGGGAAAAGTGCAAACGATATCCCTGCCCATGCCCGTGTATTGGCTTCCCTGACCGGGAAAAACCAGCGCCAGTTTGCCGGGATCGGTTCCGTTGCCGACATAAATATTCTCATAATTAGATGGGCTGCGTCCGGTCTGTGAATTAAGGGTATTCAGGGCTTTATCCAGCAGAAGATCTATGTTTTCAGCAGGGTTGCAGAACATCACCAGGCGGTTGGCATCCTGGCTGGAAAAGCGTTGCCGTGATTGGTGCGCCAGGCCAGCGAATTCTTCATCGGACATAGCCTGGCAACCTGCCGCCTTCATTTTTTGCACCTGCTGGATCAGTTCGGATGGGTCGTTTGCGGAAAAGGCCAGGATTTCCGCATTTCCGGTCCAGGAAATTTCTGCTTTACGTGGTTCGTATTCTTCGAGCACTGCGTGGAAATTGCTGCCGCCAAAGCCAAAGGCGCTGACGCCGGCACGCCGGGGGTGGTTGTTGCTGGAAAACCAGGGACGCGGGGAGGTGTTCAGGTAAAAAGGACTGTCTGCGATTTTTAGCGCCGGATCCGCCGGGTCAGCCTTAAGCGTGGGCGGCAATACTTTGTGATAAAGCCCCAGGGCGGCTTTAATCAGACCGGCGGCCCCGGAAGCGGCCTTGGTGTGGCCGATCATGGATTTGACCGAACCCAGGGCACAACGGGAACCGGACATGTTCGGCCGATTAAAAACCTGGCGCAGGGCTTCAAATTCAACCTTGTCCCCGACCCGGGTTCCCGTACCGTGGGCTTCGATCA
>JAOZPY010000540.1 GCA_029932495.1 Desulfobacterales bacterium | reverse complement strand
CAAGCAACTGCTGCACTCCTCAATACTCGAAGAGTATGACCGCAAAATATCAGATAAGCAAGACCGGGTGGCTACCCTGGAAAATGAGCTTAAAGAAAGAGATGAACAACTCTCCAAATTCAAAGCAGAACTTGATGAAAAACAACTGCTACACTCCTCAATAGTAGAAGAGTATGACCGCAAGATATCAGATAAGGAAGATCGGGTGGCGGCCCTGGAAAATGAGCTTAAAGAAAAGGAACATAGACAAAGGTTACTTGACGAAGAGCTGGTCAAGGCCGAGGCTCAGCTTGAACTGGTTACCGATATCCTGATCCGTGAAAAAGCATTCTGAATACCAAGAAGAATGATCACTGCCATCAAAACATTGGACGGATACCGATATGCAAAGAAGGCCATCCCGTTTTAACCTGAAAAGAAAAATAAAGCCGGTGGAAGAACTGGATATCGAATACTGTCTGGAGCTTTCAGGCCGGGTAAAATATGGCGGCAATCCGGAACATAAAAAAAATCCTGGAGACTTCGGCCTGACTCCGCCTTCCCGGCCGAGAGCGGCAAAATCTCTCTGTGACATTGTAGAGATTTTCTCTCATGAATCAGCAATTGCCTATCTGAAAAAGGGGATTGAGGCCGGAATGATCAGTGAAAGAACGAACAACGGCTGGCCGCAAAATATATGGGCTGTAACAGACAAAAGGGAGCCTCTGGAGGCGCAACTGGAAAACTCGCACACCGGCGTTTACCATGGATACCCCATGCCCCCGTCAGACCCTCTGTCGGCTCTGATTATAAAAGAATGGGAAAAACGAAATGGCCGGATTTGAATTACATCAGGAATGGATGCCATCGGACTCAGGGCCTCCGGAAATCAGCGGTACCATGTCCAACCTGCAAATATCCGTCGGTGGGATAAACCTGACCAGAAACGAAAACATATGGTCCAGATCGGTCCATGATTCTATATTTGTCTCCAGCTATCCACTGGCCATGTGGTTCCTGCAGTCCTGGTGGCGGCTGATATTTGAGCCTCTGCCAGCCAACAGGTATGCCCCGGATCATGATTGGCGCATGGCCCATGAACCGGGAGCAGCCAACCAGGGATTTGTCTGGCCCAGGATAGTCTTTGCCGCCGATGGCTCCAATATGCTGGTCTGGGCGGCGCCGGACGCCGATCAAAAACTGCAATCGGTCAGGTATCTGAACGGATTGCCTGCTCCGGTTTCACTGCCGCTTGCAGAATTTGTTCAAACGGCGGATAACTTTGTTCTGGAAGTCATCGAACGATTGGCAGTCATTGGCCTTGGCGATTGCCCGCTGGCCGGCCTGTGGAACATCCTGGATCGTGAAAGATCAGACAAAACTTCTCGCCTCTATAGAAAACTGGAAGCGCTGATGGGGTTTGACCCGGATGAGTGCGATGAAGATATTATGCGCCACGCTATCGAGTTGTGTGCAACATATGGTGAAAAGACCATATTTGAGCTGGCTCCCGTGTTTGGCAAAACAGCAGGCGGCCCGCTGCAAGGTATCAAACATTTTCTTGAAGTCCCGGGGGTAAAAGGGAAACCGTCCATTGAAATTCCCAAAACCGACCGCGCCAACGGTTCCCCCCCTTGGCGATACGCATTGCAGGCTGCCCATCAGGTTCGCCAACAGATAGACAATGAGAAAGGACCGATCAACACGGACATCCTTTTCGACCTGCTGGGCATCGCTGCGCAGGACAGAACAAAATGGGCACCCCGGGAAAGACGACGGGCTTCTGTGGGAATTCCTGAAAATAAGGAAATTAAATTTGTTCCGCGCAAAAAACATCCTGTCAGTAAACGGTTCGAACTGGCCCGATTTCTGGCTGACCATATCCATACCGGCTCAGGCAATTGGCTTACCAGTACTGATGCGGGTACTGCCCGGCAGAAATACCAGCGGGCATTTGCGGCAGAATTTCTCTGCCCTATCGCCGGACTAAGAGAATTCCTGCAGGATGATTTTTCCGATAGCGCCCTTGATGATGCTGCGGACATGTATGATGTCAGCCGCCAGACTGTTACATCAATGCTGGCAAACAATGGTTTAATTGAACGGCCGTTACAGGCCGGACTTCCTTATTGCGTGACATCGTTTGAATTTTAGATGATGAAGCATCAACCTGAACATACAGCAAATACCACCTCCGGCAGCGAACCTGATACTTCATCCACTGCCCTATCCGTGGATGAACGGGAGATTGCAGGTGTGCTGGAAGACTACGACGAAAGCGCCCTATCCGAGGCCAAGGTCTCCTGGCTCTTCGGCCAATGGCAGGATCTCACCGGCCTGGATTTTGATGCCCTGCACAACCACCCTGACCGGGACCGCCTGGCCCTGCTCACTGCCGCCGCCCACCAGCAGACCGGCAACCACGACGCGGCCCGCAAATTTACCCGCCTGGCGCTTAACTGGGGCTGCCCGCCTCAGACAGTGGCGAAAATCCTCATTGCCGGCATCCATAATACCCTGGGCTGCGCCGCTGCGCTGAAACAGGACGATGTCCGCACTCAACGCCATTTCAACCGGGCCGTGGATGTCATGGCCGACGGCAGCCGCACCGAGCTGGTTGCTCATGCCCGGGCCGTAAGGGAGATGACCAGGATGGGGCTGCTGCCTCAGGCTGCGGGGATGGTTGAGGAGGAGCTGCTTGTTGTTGGCACCGCCCCGAAGGCAAACAACGGCTCGGCAAAATACCAAAATGCTTCGGTGCAGA
>JAOZPY010000539.1 GCA_029932495.1 Desulfobacterales bacterium | reverse complement strand
GGATGGTGTTTTCTGGAAACCGGTATGATACTCGCCAACACCTTATTTTCGCAGTGTCCCCTGTTTGGGATGAATGGCACGGGACCGATTGAAATTAGCAGTTGATCGGGCCTCATCCCAAACAGGGGACACGCAGCAAGGGCTTAATTTCATACCGGTTGGAAGAAAATAGCATGCGCCGGCCAATTCACTCCTTTGCAGTCATTGCTTCTGCCGAGACAACAGCCGGCGATAGACCGCGATGTTTTTTTCCACCATGGCATCGACGGAAAATTTTTCCTTCACCATCGCCTTTCCCCGCTGGGCCAGACGCCCGGCCAACTCGTGGTTTTCGAGCAACTCGATGATCCCCCGGGCCAGGGCAACGGGGTTGGCCGGTTCCACCAGCCGGCCGGTCTGACCATCATGGATGATCTCGGGCAGCCCTCCTGAATTTGCGGCCACCACCGGCTTTGCAAGCGCCAGGGCGTCCAGCACCGCCGTACCCAGGCCTTCCTGGACGCTGCTCATCACAAACAAATCGGCAATATTATAAAATCCCCCCACATCCTGCCGAAAACCGGTGAAAACAAGCTGCCGCTCGAGGCCCAGGGATGCAGCCAACTGTTTGAGCTCAGACATGCGTTCGCCACCACCGATAATGAAAAAACGTACCCGGGCAATCTTGTCAAGCACATGCGGAATCGCCCGCACCAGGTACTGCTGGCCCTTGTGGCCCGCCAGATGCGCAACGTTGATGACCACCCGTTCATTGGCCTGGATATCAAATTCACCCAACAGGTGGTTGCCCGAATCAGCGACCAGCCGGACAGGATCAATGCCGCTGGGCACCACGAAAATACGGGCGGCCTCAATACCGTCTTTTTCCATCACCTGCTTGATATAACCAGATATGGCAATATAGTAATGGGCCATCCGGCGGTACTTGATGCCATTGAGCCCGAAAAAATTGCGCCGGAAAATGGAAAAATCCACCCGCCGTGTGACCAGCCGCCGGACCCGGCAGCCCATGGAGGCAAAAAATGCCAGACTGTGCGCATGGGAGGTATGGCTGTGAATGATGTCATAGTCAAAGTTCTTGATCAGCCGGCGAATTCGCAAGCAAGCCGGCACATCGATCTCCCCGTGCATGGCCACGGGAAACACCTCCACACCGGCTGCCTGCGCTTTTTTCGTCAGCAGGCATTCCGGTTGACTGACCAGGTGACAGAAAATTTTTCTTTTCTTCAACGCCTCCAGCAAGTAGAGGGTCTGCTGCTCCCCCCCGCGCCAGGTCCTTTCAGTATTCAGATGTAAAATCCTCATGATGCCGGGCTCTGCGGGTTGCGGGATATGTCATTCACGATCGTGGCCACCATTTTTTCATAACTGTATTTTTCATGGGCCAGGCGGTAGCCGTCCTCGGCGATCCTGCGGCGCTGCACATCATGGTCCAGGTAATACTGAATCTTTTGACAGCACTCCCGGCTGGACACAAACCAGTCCAGCTGCTTTCCGCGCACGAACAGCTCTTCCAGGGAAGGGCTGTACAGGGTCAGTAAAAATCCACCACAGCCCAGAGTATACCAGGTACGGTTGGAAAAATACAGATCCACCGCGGGGTCGACATTCCAGCCCAGAACAATTTTAGCCCCCGCACATATCTTGCGGTACCCGGCTGCGTATACGTGCCGGGCCGCGGCTTTAAAACCGAATTGTTCCCATCCGGCTCCCCACAGCTTCAGATCAAAGTTCCGGTTGACTTCACGCATCAAATCCACCCGCCGGGCGGTGTTGGGTTTTCCGATGAAAGCCACCTCGCTCCGGAAAAACTGCCCCGGGGTTTTAACCCGGCGATGGGCGTCCGGATCACAACCGCCGGTGATAAATCGGGCGTTTACGCCCTGCCCGCGGTAAATCGAAACTTCACCGCGATTGGTCAGGTACATGATGTCGGCCAGCCGGCCGAACCGGATCACTTCATCGATGCTGTCGCCGGATCCCTTGATGCAGTCATCATAATACATCACCGCCGGCATGCGCTCCTTGAGCCGTACAAGCAAATCATAGGGCATATCCCGTCCATGGAAAAAAAGCAGGTCAGCCTTAAAACCGGACAGTATTTTTTCGCTCGCCGCGCAGGCCAGCCTGTCGCCCAGGTAGGATTTCAATTTTGAATATTTGATCCACAGCGCTTTGTGCCCCTGTTTCTGAAAGGCCTTTTTAAAGTAATAATAAATTCTCGTGTGCCGTTTCGATTTGGCGATAATCCCCACCCGCATCAACTATTCCCCCCGTTGCTTGTCCAGCATACCGTTTTTTGGAATCGCCGTCGCCGGCATCATGTGACGGTTTTTATCATTGACATCAGCAATTCGCTGAAAAATTTCCTCCTCGCGGCATACCACGTGCTGCTGCTCCGCGCGCCGGCGTGTCATAGCTTTGCCGAAAGAGGTCAGGGCCAGGGCGGTGGCCACAACGATCATGCCGTCAAGGCAGAAAGGCCGGTAACACAGCCGCAGCAGGTGTAACAGAAGGTGTTTACGCAACAGTCCGGGGGAGGTAAAATTTTTCCAGTGAAACAGCAGCCGGTTGCGCTTGCGGATGGCACGCACTTTAAACTGTTTGAATGATCGGGCAATGGTTCCCCGATGGAAATGGGTGACCCGTGATGCCGGGGCGACAATACATTTCCATCCCCGGCGCCAGGCACGAAATCCAAGATCGGTGTCTTCATAGTAAAACGGGTGAAACAGGTCATCAAAACC
>JAOZPY010000065.1 GCA_029932495.1 Desulfobacterales bacterium | reverse complement strand
GCGTGTCGCTAACCGGGACTGCGGTATCATCAGCGGCGGACGCGGAAATTAAAAATCCGGACAAAAAAATGAGCAAGAAGATAAAAAATGCGGTAAATCTTTTCATTGGATTTTATCAATCGTGGGGGAAATCTCTCGTTTGGCCTTTTAAGATTTTGTTTTCACTGCCTTCAAGACACTTTTCAAATCCCGCATCCTTTTTCAGTTTCTTGTGCCCCCAGCCGCTCCGTTTAAAGGGCATGCTCTAAATATAGCAAAGCTGACCATAAAGGGCAATCGCGGGCTTGCGAATAAGGCCCCGCGATAGCGGTCCTCCGGGAAAGCCGGAGGACTTCAGATCCTGCGTTGTCAAGGCTTCGAAGTATGCTTATACGTCTTCACCCTTGACGCCTTGGCTCTGAAACCCTTCGACTTTTGCAACATTAAGGTTTATATTGATCTTGACACACGAGCGTCACTTCGACATACTGACCCCGCTAAAAAGCAAGTTCATATCTATCCCCCTTACCCCGGGCCGGGGAAAATGCCGATTCCATCAAGTGGTATCTTGATAAAGGCCTGCCGGGACAGGAGAGCAGCCGGGGCTTTTATGCCTATCCTGATTTAGCCCTTGCTCACCGGGGATTTCCAGAAGGTGAAAACATTAATATATAAACATAGCCTGGCTCATTAATGAAAAAAATATTTGAGGGTTTCAGATGGAAAACCGACAATCAAAAAAAAACAAGGCTTCTGCCGTTGGCGGCCAAAATAAAAATATTCGCCCTGAACTGGCGCAATTAAATGAACGTCTCGCTTTCGGCCGTGACGAACAACGGCCAGAAGCGGTGGAGCGCCGGCATCAAAAGGGCCAGCGCACCGCCCGTGAAAATATAGCCGATCTTTGCGATAAGGACAGCTTTATTGAATACGGAGCGCTTGCTGTTGCCGCTCAACGCCAACGGAGATCCGTCGAGGATCTGATCGCCAAAACTCCGGCTGATGGACTGATCACGGGCATCGGCACGGTCAACGGTTCTTTGTTCGAAGAGCAAAAGGCCCGTTGCCTGGTAATGGCGTACGATTATACGGTGTTAGCCGGTACCCAGGGATTTTTTAATCATAAAAAAATGGACCGGATGTTGAAATTGGCGCATGCGCAAAGTTTGCCACTGATTTTTTTCGCTGAAGGCGGCGGCGGCAGACCGGGTGATGTGGATGCTGCCGGGGTGATGGCCGCCGGTCTGGATTTATCCACCTTTGGCCTGTTTGGAGGATTAAGCGGCAAGGCCCCGATGATAGGGATTGTGTCAGGTTACTGCTTTGCTGGAAACGCCGCACTGCTCGGCTGCTGTGATGTCATTATTGGAACCCGGAATGCCAATATTGGCATGGGCGGTCCGGTCATGATTGAAAGCGGCGGGCTGGGCAGTTTCAGCCCTGATGAAATCGGCCCCATTGATGTCCAGTCAAAAAACGGCGTGGTTGATGTGACAGTTGCCGATGAAGCCGAAGCGGTCACGGTCGCCCGGCAGTATCTTTCCTATTTTCAGGGAGCGCAAACTGCATGGGAAACGGAGGAACAGTCCCTGCTGCGTGATCTGGTTCCCGAAAACCGGCGGCGGGTTTATGATGTGCGTAAAATTATCAAGACGATGGCAGATAAAAAATCATTTCTTGAACTGCGACCGGATTTTGGCCCCTGTATGATTACGGGTCTTATGCGTATTGAAGGCAATCCATTTGGTGTCATTGCCAATAACTGCCAGCATATGGGAGGGTCCATCGAAGCGGACGGAGCCGACAAGGCGGCCCGTTTGATGCAGCTGTGCAATGTTCATGGATTGCCGATTGTATCGCTGATTGACACCCCCGGCTTCATGGTCGGACCGGAAATAGAACAGCGGGCCCAGGTACGCCATGTCTGCCGCATGTTTGTGGTCGGCTCCCATGTAACCGTACCTTACTTCAGTGTGGTGACACGTCGGGGCTATGGGCTGGGTGCCATGGCCATGGCCCGGGGCGGATTCCATGAATCTTTCTTCACCGCATCCTGGCCAACCGGTGAATTCGGGGGGATGGGCCTGGAAGGTGCGGTCAAGGCCGGCTTCAGAAAAGAGCTTGAGGCCGCTGACAACCCGAAAGAACGTGAAGCCCTTTACAACGAACTCGTTGCGCAGATGTATGAACGGGGCAAGGCCGTCAACATGGCGTCCTACGTGGAGATTGATTCGGTTATTGATCCGGCCGAAACCCGCAAATGGATCATGCGTGGATTAAAATCCACTGCACCCCGGCTCAAATCAAAGAATCAAAATCCCTATGTTGACTGCTGGTGAAAAATACGCATCTGGAAATTCGCCGCGGCAGGTTTTAAAAGCACCGGCCCAAAACCAGATTGAAACTGCCTGCAGCAAGCTGCGGGCTTAGCGATCGCAGGCTGGCTCAACCAGCCCCTCAAACCCGCGCTTCCAGCCTGGCGGCCGCCCCGGCATCTTTCCAGAACGGCGACATCTCCCGCAGGGTTTCGATGACGGGGGGGACCTTTTCAATAATAAAATCGACCTCGTCTTCCGTGTTATAGCGGCTGAGGCTGAAGCGGATGGAACCGTGAGCGGCAGTAAAGGGCACCCCCATGGCACGCAACACATGGGAAGGTTCCAGTGATCCGGAGGTGCATGCTGAGCCGGAGGAAGCGCAGATGCCGAATTCATTGAGCATCAGCAGAATGGCCTCTCCCTCCACGTATTCAAAAGCGATGCTGGTGGTGTTGGAAACCCGGTGTTGCCGGTCCCCGTTGACCATGGTGTGCGATACCCGCTTGAGCAGCGCATTTTCCAACTTGTCACGCAATCTGCCGACCCGCTCGTAGGCACCCTCGTCCAGATGCTCTTTCGCCAGTTGGGCCGCCTTGCCAAGACCGATAATGGCGGCGGTGTTTTCAGTGCCCCCGCGCCGGCTTTTTTCCTGGTGCCCGCCGATCATAAAAGGCGAAAACCGCGTCCCCTTACGGATATAAAGAACCCCGATGCCCTTGGGAGCGTGAAATTTGTGACCGGAAAGCGACAGCATGTCCACCCCTGTATGGGTGATATCAATGGGAATCTTGCCTGCCACCTGGACAGCATCGGTGTGAAAAACAATCCCGCTTTCCTTGACCGTCCGGGAGATTTCTTCAATCGGAAAAATCACACCGGTCTCATTGTTAGCCCACATGAGGCTGACAATGGCTGTGTCCTCGTCCAGGCTGTCATATAGATAGTCCAGATCCAGTCGTCCCTGGCCGTCCACCGGCACGAAGGTAACCCGGTAGCCCCTTTTTTCCAGAGTCTCATATAAATTTTTAATAGCCGGATGCTCCACCCGGCTGGTGACAATGTGCCGCTTGCCCGGGTAGGATTCAATGGCCGCGTGAATGGCGGTGGAGTCACTCTCTGTGCCGCAGCTGGTAAAAACGATTTCCCCGGGGCTGGCCCCGATCAGATCGGCCACACGCTGCCGTGCTTCCTGGATTTTTTTCGCCACACTGCCTCCGAATGAATGCATGCTGGAAGGATTACCATAATACTGGCTGAAATAGGGCAGCATTTCCTCCAGCACCTCGGGGGCTACCATGGTCGTCGCATTGTTGTCCGTATAGATGACTTTCATCAGTCCACCTCCTCTACCACCAGTTCAGAGCTCACCAGTTCCCGCAGCTTGGCTTCAACATAATGCTTGAGAGTCACAGTCGATTTCGCACAGGAAGCACAGCTGCCACCCAGTCGAACCAGCACCCGGTTGCCGTCCACATCCACCAGTTCCAGTTTGCCGGCGTCTTGTTTAAGCGTGGGATTGATTTCACGTTCGATGCTTTCTTCAATCAACTTGATTTTCTGCAGATTGGTCATCACTTTTGGCTTGATCTTGACAAGGTGTTCGCCCCCCCGGACCGAATCGATGATTTCCTGGATACGCTGATGACAGCTTTCGCAGCCCCCGCCGGCTTTGACATAATCCGTGACTTCTTCAATGGTGGACAGCCGGTTTTCCCGCACCACTCGTTCGATTTCGACATCGGTCACACCGAAACATTCGCACACGATTTCGCCTTCAATCTTTTTGTCGGGTTCCCCGAGATAACAGGCGATGGCTTTTTCCAGTGCGTCGCGGCCCAGGACCGAGCAATGCATCTTTTCTTTGGGCAGCCCCCCCAAGAAAGCGGCAATGTCCTCATTGGTGACTTTTTTGGCCTCCTCGAGGGTCAGCCCCTTGACCATTTCCGTCAGGGCGGAAGAGGATGCAATCGCACTGGCACAGCCAAAGGTCTTGAATTTCGCGTCTTTTATTTTGCCGTTTTCATCGAGTTTAAAATAAAACGTCAGGGCATCCCCGCAGGCAAGGGACCCGACCTCGCCCACACCGTCTGCGTCCTCGATGGTGCCCACGTTGCGTGGATGAAGGAAATGATCCTTGACTTTATCAGTGTATTCCCACATATGAACCTCCTGTTGGCTTGAGAAAAGGCCTGCGTGGAGCC
The DNA here is from genome assembly GCA_029932495.1 of Desulfobacterales bacterium. Taxonomy (GTDB): domain Bacteria; phylum Desulfobacterota; class Desulfobacteria; order Desulfobacterales; family JAFDCJ01; genus JAFDCJ01. Next base: position 6,166 of record JAOZPY010000065.1, on the reverse strand, counting down.
GTCGACCCTTCAATTTTTATTGGCCCACAATAATCATTAATCCGGGGGAAAAAATGATGGGTACTCAACAATAAATAAGAATTGATAAGCGCCTGTCAAGGCAGATGGCTGTCTGCTGGTGTACCCACCCGCCTTGATTGCCATGCAGTCGCAGTCACGATCGTCACAGTGATACTCATAAATCGGCATAGATCCTCTCCGGCTTATCCAGACTCGACAAACACTCAATTTAGATTTATATTAATAAAAGATGACGGCCCCGTAAAAAATCATTTTCGAGCGGCTTCAAGGCTTTTTGGGGTGGGAGGTGGGTCATGAAATCCACAAAAGTCAGAAAACCCGTCTTTGCCGGCAGCTGGTACCCTTCGAGTGCCTCTGAGTGCGAACGGGAAATCCGCAGCTATATTGACAAAGGGGCTGCCGGTAATGCAGCGGCAACGGATCGAACCGGTGGGATTGTACCTCATGCGGGCTGGTTTTTTTCAGGCAAGATTGCCTGCAATGTCATTTACAGTCTGCAGGAAGGAGGGCGCCCGGATACGGTGGTCATTTTCGGCATGCACCTGCATACCGACTCTGCCTGCTACATAATGGCCGAAGGCGCCTGGCAGACGCCTTTCGGCGACCTGCCGGTGGATGAAGATCTGGCAGCAGAGCTGACCGGCAAATTTTCATTCACCTTAGAAACCCCGGACAATTTTACCCCGGATAATACTATCGAACTTCAGCTGCCGTTTATCAAGTACTTTTTCAGGGAGGCAAAAATTCTGGCCATGGGAGTACCGCCGCATAAGCAGTCTCTTAGAATCGGTGGGGCCGTGGCGGAGATTGCAAAAAAAACAGGACGCCGGATTAAAGTGATCGGTTCAACCGACTTAACTCATTACGGCGCCAATTACGGGTTTTCTCCCAGGGGAACCGGGAAAAAGGCCGTGGAATGGGTACGCAATGAAAATGACCGCCGGGTCATCAAGGCCATGCTGGAGATGGATCCGGAAAAAGTGATTGCCGAAGCCCGGGCCAACCAGAATGCATGCTGTGCCGGAGCGGCCGCGGCCGCGATTGAAACCGCTAAAAATCTGGACGCGCACAGCGCTGCTGAAATTGCATATGCCACCAGTTATGATAAAAGCCCGGGAGACAGCTTTGTGGGGTATGTGGGGATTGTTTTCTAACAGCTGGCATCACTTGCCGGAACAGAGTACCACGGCGGCCTCCAATCGGCGCACTCGATCACCTGGCCGCCCGGCTGACAATGAGGACCGTAAGTAACATGATGGCAGGCCCCGGTATGGTTATCAGATTCGAAAATACCCCTACTGTTCTCCCCCTGACAATTGCTCCCGGCGTTTCACAAACTTCGGAAACCTACCTGGAGCCGGTAATTTTCGAATTAAACCCGAATGTATTTTAATAAATTTCCAATCCGGGTTCTCTGACACAGCAAGTATTCGGCAACAGCCTCCCACCGCATACAGGTGTTTTTCTGCTTATGCCCCCCTGGATGAAATAAAGGCGTGGCCGCAAGGGCCCGAATATTTTTTTATGAACTCAAAAAAAATAAAAGTCAACCCCAAAATGCATTGAAGGAGTCAACCGACAGAAGCAGGATCAAAAAATGAGCGACATTGATGTGGTGGTCATCGGGCGCAGCTGCCTGGATTATATTGCAGTGGTTGAAAAATTTCCTCAAGAAAATCAAAAGGTTCCCCTTAATTTTCGACTCACTGAAGGCGGTGGTCAGGGCGGCACGGCTTCCTGCTGCATCTCACAGCTGGGCGGAAAAGTGGCTTACGTCGGTAGGCTCGGAGACGATGCCGAAGGCCATTTTTGTTTAAAACGGCTGACCAACTTTAATGTGGATACAAAGTTTGTGGACATTGTCAAAAACGGCAAAACGCCGGTGGCCTATATTTTTGTCACTGCGAGCGGCGGGGCACGAACCATCATATACGAGCGCAACGCTCTGCCCGGCATCACCCTCGAGACATGGATAGCGGATCTGGCGTGCAAAAGCGGGGTTGTCCTGCTGGATCCGGAAGTGACCTACCTGGGCGGACCTTTAAAAACAGCGACAGCGGGCAGCACCAAAATTGTTTATGACGCTGAAAGATGGCGCGAGGGGATCGAAGCCATCATGGAGACAGCCGACTTTTTTATCCCCTCGTCGGAATTTCTGGATTCCAGGCAGCTGAAATTTCACAATTTGCCGCTGTCCAGAAAAATAATCGCACTAAACAGCCGGGTGCAGGGTCAACTGATTGTCACCCACGGTGAAAACGGGGCCTATTACATGGCCGGCAGCAAACTCTGCCATGTGGCCGCCCCGGCCGTAAATGCCATCGACACCATCGGCGCCGGCGACAATTTTCACGGGGCCTTTGCCCTGGCACTGAAAAAAGGGCTGAAACTGCCTGAAGCCGTCAAATTTTCGGTGGCCGTCGCCTCACTGTCCTGTCGCCAGTACGGCGGCCGCAATGGGGTGCCGACCTGGGACGAAGCCCTGTCCCTGGCGGCGACATTAACTGAAACTTCCATTGCGCAAAACCCAATGGATCCGTTTTGATAAAATCTGTTTGACTGTTAGCGGTATGAATTTCAGTGGATAAATTGTCCGTCGTCTGTCGAGCAGCATCGTGGCTGCTTTTAATAACCTCACGGATCGTGGCCATATAATTTCGAGCAATATTCAAGCTGTTATTGCCCATCTTCACAATGTCGACTGCCAACCTGCTTATCATCCACCAGGGTGCCCTGGGGGATTTCATCCTGACTTTTCCGGCCATCCTCCGGCTGCAAGCATACGCTGAGCGCATCGATGTGCTGTGTCAGGGGCAGCTGGGAAAATTGGCCCAGATCCTGGGAGTTGTCAACAACGCGCACCCGCTGGAAGCCGCCTGTTTTGCATCGCTTTTTTCAGATCGAACGGATTCCCGGACCGTTGCGCTGCTGGAGACCTATTCCGATATTATCTTGTTTTCGTTGTCCACGACGCTGGAACAATCCCTCAATCGGCTCCGCACCCGACCGGTTTGCCGAATTTCCCCAAAGCCTCCGGTAGATAGCCACCTGCCTCTTGCCCGTTTTATACTGGAACAACTGCATCGCTGCGGACGGATTGACAAGACGGATACCGACCAGCATAAAATTCAGCTGCCGCAGCAAAAAGCGGTGCCGCAAAATCCCGCTAAAATCCTGCTGCACCCCGGTGCCGGCAGTCTGCGCAAGCGCTGGCCGCTTTCAAGGTTTCTTGATGTGGCCGCCCGGTTGGCCGCCGACGGGCTGGAGCCGGAGTTCATTCTGGGGCCGGCCGAAACCGACCTTGTGCCGGTCCTGCAGCCGGCAACCCGGCCGCTGCACGCCCTTGAGGACCTGCAGGAACTGGTGGCCCTGCTGCAGTCAGCCGGCGGATACATCGGCAACGATTCGGGCGCCAGCCACCTGGCAGCCTTTCTGGGGCTGCCGTCGGTGGTCATTTTCGGCCCAGCAGATCCCGCCCGTTGGGCCCCGGTGGGCCGAAAGGTGAAAATCATGCGCCCCGCCCTGCAATGCCACCCGTGTTTTGAAACCGAAACAGCCAACTGCGATCATCCGCAATGCCTGGAGCGAACCACCCCCCGACAGGTTGTTGAGGCTTTTTATGAAACCGCCAGGCTGCACGCCTCTTTATTTTAACCGTATCGATAACAGCGAAAATCTTTAGCTGATCGAAGGTGTAAATTGACCGGGGCATGATATTTTCTTCCAACCGGTATGAAATTAAGCCCGTGCAGCGTGTCCCCTGTTTGGGACGAGAGCCGGTAAGTCTCAAAGTCTTGGAAATTGATCCATACCGAGCGCCGGTGGGATGTTTTTATCAGCGACCTTGTGCATTTTGGGAAAAAAGTACGGCACGCATCCGGCGTTAAAAAATCCAAACTGTTTGAGGGCCTTGGCCCGAGTTTTTGGATTTTAGCCGGATACGTGCAATACGCCCAAAATGCACACTAAGAGCGATAAAAATGTCCCACCGGCGCGGCGCATAAGCAATTATGGTTCTGTTGTATATAGCGTATATTTTATGAGAAAATCAGTGATGAAACTCAAACAACAATGGTTGCAAATCCATTCACGAAGGAATATTCTGGCAGAAAACATCCAACTGATGGCAGACAAAATGGAGAAGGACCGTGGAAGTTGAAAAAAAAATGGGAGCGCTGGACCGGATTTATGAAATTTACGATGAGTTCAGCGACGGATTGGATGTGGCCTGTGAAAAAGCCTGCACCCATTGCTGCACCACCAATGTGATGCTGACCACCCTGGAAGGTTATCAAATCGTGGGACATCTAACCGCCGCTGGCAAGCCGGCCGTCATCGAGCAACTCGCCGACCTGTCGGCGCTCAAACGCTATCAACCGCAGGTAAGCACCAACCGGCTGGCTGAACTGGTTGCGGCCGACGCCAAAGTGCCGCCGGAAGACCCGGCAGAACCGCTGGCTCCCTGTCCCCTGCTAAAGGATAAACTGTGCACCATTTACGACCTGCGTCCCTTTGGCTGCCGCTGTTTTTTTTCCCGCCACAACTGTGCCGAAACCGGTTTTGCAGACATCGATGATTTTACCGCCTCGGTCAACACGGTGTTTTTACAGGTCATCGAACACCTGGATCAGGCGGGGTGCTCGGGCAACCTCATCGATGTGCTGCAGGTTCTGGCATCTGAAAATCACCGCCAAGACTATGAAAACGGGGCGCTGAAATGCGAGACGCATCAGTTAATTGAAAACTGGCCGCTGAAAGTGCTGATGATCCCCCCCGAGCACCGCAAGCGCATGGAGCCGCTGCTGGAGCAGCTGCGAAAAATAAAAGCCTGATATGCTCGGGAGGTTCTCAAAAGGTGTGAATTGGCCAGCCCATGATATTTTCTTCCAACCGGGAGCGAAATCAGAATGCATCTTGCGCGGACAACTTTTTAACTATTGGATTTGAAAAAACGCCTCCTCGTATTCGGGTTTGCCCTGGTAGCGGCCCATGTAAAACCCCGGCAGCTGCTCGATGTTCTCGAACAGTTTCGGATCCGCATCGATACCGGCTTTGTGCAAGGCCTTGAGCATATCCTGCGGTTTAGGCGGACAGCCCTTGACGGCAATCATCTCCTGGATATCCGGGTTGTCTTTATGGGCCTGATAAATACATTTGCCCATCAGAATAGTCTTTTTCCTGCCGGGGGTGGGCTTCATGCTCTTGCCGGTCAAAATTTCCACGTCGTCAAAAGGCTTTCCCTTCCAGGCAAAGCGGATGGCCGACAGCATCAGACCATTGACCGCCGAACAGTAGGTGCACATGGAAAGATCGTACTTGCGGTAAAAAACCCCCTTGATGCCCTGTTTCACCAGAGGAGTAGGCAAAATGGCTTCCGGGGTCTCCGTGTAGCTGAAATCATATTCGTGGGGCTGGGCCACATCGTCGATGGCCTCGCCCACCACCTCGATATCGGAAAGGTCCAGGGGACGGCCGTGGTGTTCGGCGGCATGCCGGATATAGGGTACCTGCTGCGGGGTGTAGCCCAGAATCCTGGCCCCGACCATATCGGCCGACAACACATCCGCGGAGGCCACAAGAAGATTGGTACGGCGCAGTTTTCCGTCTGAACCCGGGCCACGCTCATTGCTATAAATCCCGTCGACCAGGGTGAACATGGGCGGCATTTTATCCGCCAGCCTGGAGACCCAGAAATGCAAATCTTTTCCAGGGGTCATGTTATGACATTTTTTGCGTGAAGCGATATCGATCAGCCCTTTCAGGTTTTTGATCCCCAAACTGACCACCGTTTGATTGTGGGCTTTCATTACCGGAAGATCCACCACAAAATCACTTTCCAGGACATCGGCGTTAAATCGCAGAACCACATCGTCTCCCAGCGCCACTTTTTTAAATGGACGCTCAAAAACGTTCACATACTGCACCCCGTAACGACTCTTCAGTTTGCCGTAACCCAGGCTCTCAAATGCATGGGCCGGCGTGGCGGTATCCCGGGGATCGAGGGTGACCATGCCTTCGCCAATGACAATGTCATCAATACCGCGTTCTTTCAGAAGCACAACCATGTCTTCCACCACCCGGGAAGTGGTGATCACCCCCCACTTGGGAAACGCTACGGCCTTTGTCCAGAAAACGATGTTGGGTT